>JACCVZ010000140.1 GCA_013697905.1 Nocardioidaceae bacterium | reverse complement strand
TCTCGATCGGGACGACCGCACCGTCGGCGTCGCCGGCTCGGACCGAGTCGAGGGCGGCCACCACAGATGGGTGCGGGAGCAGCTCGGATCGGGAGGCCGCGGGTAGCGTCCGGAGGGCCGCCTCAGTGAAGGTCCCCTCGGGGCCGAGGTAGGCATAACGGGCGGGCGGGACACCAGGCATGTGCCCAGCGTAGAGACGCTAGATTCCCAGCATGAGCGACTCCCCCCGCGAGGAGGTCGGCACCACGTCCGGCTCGGATGTCCTTGGCTACGCACAGCTCGACACCGACCGCGTGCGCCGCACCGGTGACGCCGAGGTGGTGTACGGCGCCGGGAAAACTCCCGCGCACATTGTGGGGCTGCTGCGCTCGCTGCACGAGACGCACCCCGACCGCGCCGTGTTGGCCACCCGCCTCGACGAGGCGGCGATCGACCTCCTTGCCCGCGAGCTGCCGGACGTCGCGCTCGACCCGGTCGCTCGCGCCGCGACGCTCGGACCGCTGCCGCCCCCGCAGGGCCACGTCCTCGTCGTCTCTGCTGGTACGTCGGACGCGCCCGTAGCCACCGAAGCGGCCCTCACGGCGCGCGTGTTCGGCGCAGGGTCCTCATCGGTCCACGACGTCGGTGTCGCGGGGCTGCACCGGATCTTGGCCGTCCGCGACCGCCTAGCGGACGCCGACTGCCTGGTGGTGGTCGCCGGGATGGAAGGGGCACTGCCGTCGGTCGTGGGGGGGCTCACCGGCGTCCCCCTGGTCGCCGTACCCACCAGCGTCGGTTACGGGGCGTCGTTCGACGGCCTCGCCGCGCTGCTCTCGATGCTGAACTCTTGCGCCCCCGGCGTGGTGGTCGTCAACATCGACAACGGCTTCGGTGCCGGCGTCTTCGCGGCCCGGGTGGCCCGCAACGCCGCTCCCCGCCAGCCCCGGTGGAGCCCGCCCGCATGATCGGCTGGATCGACGCATCATCGGGGGCCAGCGGCGACATGCTGCTCGGTGCCCTCGTCGACGCCGGCGCCGACGAACAGGTGATGCAAGCGGCCATCGCGGCGGTCGCTCCGCAGGCCGTCGGACTGTCGATCGCGCGCGTCCGACGGCACGGCATCTCCGCCAGCCTGGCCCACGTCGAGGTGGCCGACTCGTCAACTCAGCGCAGTCTGGCCGACATCGTCAAGCTGATCACCGGCGCCCGCCTTAACCCGCAGATCAGCCGGCACTCGATCGACGTGTTCTCCCGGCTGGGAGCCGCGGAGGCCGCCGCCCACGGCGTCACCGTCGACGAAGTGCACTTCCACGAGGTCGGCGCCCTCGACGCGATCGTCGACATCGTCGGCGCCTGCGCCGGATTCGTCTCTCTCGGGCTGACCGAGCTGCACTGCAGCCCGGTCGCCGTCGGGTCGGGTTCCGTCGGGACCGACCACGGCGAGCTCAGCGTCCCGCCGCCTGCAGTCGCTGCCCTGCTGCAGGGCGCTCCGACGTACGCCGGGACGGCCGCCACCGAGCTGTGCACGCCGACCGGAGCCGCGCTGCTGAGCCACTGGGTGACGCAGTTCGGGCCGCAACCGCTGATGGCGGTGGCCGCGATCGGCACCGGCGCCGGAACCAAGGACTTCGACTCGCACGCCAACGTCGTCCGGCTGTTCGTCGGCGAACCTCACACCGAGAGCCTCCGCGGAGCCGTCGTCTACGAAACCAACGTCGACGACCTCGACCCGAGGCTCTGGCCTGCCGTCGTGGAGCGGCTCTTCGACGCCGGAGCCTCCGACGCCTGGCTGACCCCGATCGTGATGAAGAAGGGCCGACCGGCCCACACGCTCTCGGTGCTGATGCCGGTTGAGCGGGCGAGCGACGTACGCCAGGTCATCTTCGCTGAGACTTCCGCGATCGGTCTCCGTGAGATGTTCGTCGGCAAGCATGTGCTCGACCGCTCGTTCGCCCAGGTTCTCGTCGAGGGGCAGAAGATCAGCGTCAAGGTCGCGCGTGCGCCCAGCGGCAACGTGCTCAACGTACAGCCGGAGTTCGACGACGTCGCCAGCGCCGCCCGTATCCTCGACCGCCCGGTCAAGGACGTCTTGGCCGCGGCCGTTGCGGCGTCGTCCCACCTTTGGGAGCGCCACGACAACTGGTCCTGACCGCACCGACGGACCACGTGATTGACGGCGTCTGCTCGTCTTCGTCGGCGTCGAGGTGGTCCAGCTCGCGGGCAGCCTAGCTCCGGGCAGACCGAGCCGGCAACAAACCAGCAGGCACGCCTGCGGCGGGGAGCCTTCCCACTAGGCTCCCTCCATGACCCAGACCTCTGGCGCCGACAGCGAGGTCGGCCGGCTGCGTACCGTGCTGCTGCACCGGCCCGGTGCCGAGCTCCAGCGGCTGACTCCCCGCAACAACGACAGCCTGCTCTTCGACGGCATCCCATGGGTCAGCCGCGCGCAGGAAGAGCACGACGCGTTCGCGTCCGCGCTGCGCGAACGCGACGTCGAAGTCCTCTACCTGATGGACCTGCTCACCGAGAGCATCGATGCCTCGGCGTCCGCACGCGAGCAGGCGATCCGACACGCCACCGCGTCGCTACGACTCGGCGACACGCTGCGAGGTCACCTCCAGACGTGGATGCATAAGCTCGACACGACCGGCCTGGCAGGCGCGATCACAGCCGGCGTACGCAACGACGAGGTTCGTGGCGGCTTCGGCCTCGTCACCAGTTTGCTGGACCCGCACGACTTCGTCATCGACCCGCTGCCCAACCTGCTGTTCACCCGCGACTCGTCGGTGTGGCTGCGCGACCGGGTCGCTGTCACGAGCCTGGCGATGCCCGCCCGCGCCCGCGAGACACAGCTGACTGAGTTGATCTACACGTTTCACCCGCGGTTCGAGGGAACCGCACGGGTGCACGGCTGGGAGCGTGAGCACGTCGAGGGTGGTGACGTGCTGCTGCTTGCGCCTGGTGTGATCGCCGTCGGTGCAGGCGAGCGTACGACGCCAGCGGGTGTCGAGTGGTTTGCGCGGCAGGTCTTCGCCGAGGGGATCGCCCATACCGTGCTGGCCGTGCCCATCGCCCAGGAGCGGGCGACCATGCACCTGGACACGGTCTGCACGATGGTCGACGTGGACGCGATGGTGATGTACCCGAAGGTGGCGGACTCGCTGCGCGCGCACGCCATCACCTGCGTCGAGCCCCACGAAGATCCGGCGCGGCTCCAGCTTTCGGTGGCGCAGGGCGAGCCGTTCCTGGTGGCTGCAGCCAAGGCGATGGGCATCGACACCCTCCGCCAGATCTACACCGGCCTCGACCCGGTCACCGCCGAGCGCGAGCAGTGGGACGACGGCAACAACACATTGGCGATCGCGCCGCGGGTAGCGGTCGCCTACGAACGCAACGTCGAGACGAACCAACGTCTGATCGACGCCGGCATCGACGTGGTCGCGATCAAAGGATCCGAGCTCGGCTCCGGCCGAGGCGGACCACGGTGCATGTCATGTCCGGTTCTACGCGACCCTCTCGCTCACCACCCCTGAGCTGTCCGGCCCGAGGTGACATGCGGGCCTGGCGCTTCCCGTCAGCGCTCCGCAACGGCATGAGACGATGTGGTCAAAGCGTGGGAACCGTCAGGCCCTTCTCCCGAGTCGGGCGAGGAGGCGTGCCTCGCGGTCAGTGTTTGCGGATACGTCGATGCCCGGCCTGCAAATGCCGTCCATGTAGAGCGCGTCGCCGAAGCTGTCCGCGCCACTCTCGATCCGGTCGAGCTCGGGGTCGGAGAGTCCGGCGTCCGCACCGACCGACCAGGCGATGTCCCATCGGTGCACGAGCATGTCCCAGATGTAGAACTGCTCGAAGGTGGCGCCGACCGTGGTCGGGCCGAAGTGACCGTCGTACTCGGTCGCGATCAGGGAGTCGTCGCCGATCGTCTCGTCGATGCGCTTCGCGTGGTCACGCCATGCAGCTGCTGGGTCTGTGTCGATGTCGGGGGTCTCGCCCAGGTCGATGTCGTGGCTGGTGTGGAACTCGCGCTGCGTCTCGATCAGGTGCCTAACGACGTCGCCGGCAGACCAACCATCACAAGGTGATGGCTGTGTCCAGCTCTCTGCAGGCACGGCATCGAGGACGGCGATCAGAGGTCGGTGGGCTGTCTCATACAGCGTCGCTGTGCTGTTCATAGTCTGAAACGTAGGTGGTGCGGCACCCTAGGTATTGATGAAACCCGACAGCGACCCGACCGATGCCGCGCCGACCCGATTGGACAAGATCGAGCGCGCGCATCTGAAGGACCCACGCGACGCGTCGCACATCATGTATCGGTACGAGCCGAGCGCTGAGTTCGATGGTCTGCTGCAGCGGTTCTGGATCCCGATTTGGTCGGTACCGCCCGGCCAGGAAGCACCACAGAAGGTATTGCAGTACCCCGTGTGTCTGATAGTGATCTCCCGGGAGTACGCGCGCTTCTACGGCGTCATGTCCGGTCTGTCTACGACCCCGCTGACCGGTGACGGCTGGGCGGTCGGGCTGATGTGCGCACCGGCCGCCGGCTTTCTCATCGCACAGGCACCCGTTGCTTCGTACACCGACAGGTTCGCCGACGTGACCGACGTCCTCGGTGCCCACGGGGAGCGACTGGTCGACCGAGTCCGTGCCGCAATGGCCACCGACCCCTGCTCCACTGACGCGCACCAGGCCGCGATGCAGGCGTACGGCGACGCACTGCGGCGGTTTCTGCCGATCGATCCCGAGGGCGAGCTCGTCAACCGACTGGTGGCGTTCGTGGAGGCGAGCGGTGACGTCACCAGGGTGGCCCAGGTCTGTGACGAGTTCGTCCTCTCGGAGCGGGCGCTGCAGCGGCTCGTGCACCGTCGGCTCGGACTGACGCCGAAGTGGCTCATCCAGCGTCGAAGGCTGCAGGAAGCGGCCGAACACCTCCGCGAACATTCGACGACGCTCGCAGAGGTAGCGGCGATGCTCGGGTACGCAGATCAACCGCACTTCATTCGCGACTTCTCGAGAGTCACGTCCATGACGCCGGGTGAGTTCGCGGCCCTGCACACAGGTGACGATGATCGCGTCGTACCCAACGCGACCTGATGAGGCTGTTTCCTGCGCTCATTCAGACACCAGTACCTGCGCGCATGGAAAACCCGGCCGTTACTGACGGGGGATACAGCAACGACCGGGCTGTAGTTGAGTGTAGAACGACCTCGGCGGCAGACACAAGCGGAACGGCTGTGCTGGCAGCCGATTGTTCCGGAGCAGATCCATGCGGCCTGCCAGACGTCGACGGGAGATCGTCCATACATCCCGTTGAGGGTAAGGATTGCGCGGCGACACCCAGGCTTCGGGAACCTTGATTCGCTCGCACGTCAGCGGATGGTCAGCTGCCGGTTGGCGAGGCCGTTGCGAGCTGAGCGCTCCTCTTGGCTGAGCGCGCGCTTGGTCCCGATCGCTTCGCCGACTCTCTCGGCGAACGCGACCGCAGGCGCCTCGACCGCGTCGGCGCCCGTACCGACGGGAAGGTCCCAGACCGGGACGAGCAGTCCGTGCGCCCGAAACGAGCCCACCAGTCGGGTGCCGTCGCCGAGTGAGTCCGCGCCGGCTGCGTGTAGCCGCGCCAGCGCCGTGAGCATGGCGTCCTCCTCGTGCGGCATCACCCAGCGGACGTGCTCCTTGGTGCCGACCGAAGTCCAGTACGCCGCGTCGACGGACCTCAGCCGGCGGGTCGGGTCGATCGACGCGTTCAGCTGTTCGAGCGTGCCCGCGACCGAGCCGTCCACCTCGTCGACGTCTTCGAACCAGAAGTCGAAGCCCTCCAACACGGTGACGTCAAGGCTGCTGGCGGCGTCGACAACTTCCTGGAGCCGCAGCCCCGGGCCCGGCAGGGTCGGCATCACCACGCTGGTGCCCGGCTCTGCGGCCAGTCCAAGCCGCAGCGCCTCCGCCAAGTCACGACTGGCGTCCCCGGACTGATGAGTGACCTGCAGGGCCAGCCACACCTCGGAGTTCTCTCGCGCCATGGCCGGCACCAGACCGGGGAGCAGCGTGGCGACTGACACCGAGCGTCCTTCGGCCGCGCCGTCGTACGCGTCGCGACGAAGCGTCACGGGCGCCAGCGCGGCCGGCACGAACTCACGCAGCGCGATCCAGTCGCACTCCTGCGGCAGCCCTTCGAAGCTGCGGACGACGTACGGCGGGGCGCTGTCGGCACCGCCGTGGCAAGCCTTGTAGCGGCGACCCGAGCCGCAGGGGCACGGCTGACGCGGGCCGACTTCGTCCGGACCAGCAGACGTGATGCCGGCCTTGCGTGACTTCTTAGCCATCGGGGCCCTTCTCGCGGTCGCACCCGGACGAGGAAGTCGCCCGGGGACACAGTCTCGCCCATGCCGCTCGGGTACGGCCAACGGGTGCAACGGCCATCGTCAGACGCAATCGCCGACGCTAGTCTTATCGGTTCCTCAGCGCCGACCGGTCAGTTGCTGGAGCGCATCGGCCGGATTGTCGGTGATGATGGCGTCGACACCGAGCCCAGCGCAGAGGGCAATGTCTGATGTCGTGTTGACCACCCACACGTCGACCTCATGTCCAGCCGCGTGCACCTTCTCGACGTACTCGGGATGTGCCCGCACGATGTCGATCGAGGGGCCGGCCACGCTCGCGCCAAGCGGCAACGAACCGTCACGCAGGCGCAGCGGTACCCGCTCCATCAGGTACACCATCGGCAGGCCCGGCGCCATCTCGAGGCAGCGCCGGAGGCTGATCCACGAAAAGCTCATGATCCGGACAGGTGAGGTGGCGCCACGTCGCGGGCGAGCCCAGCCGTAGCGGTCGAGCAGCTCAACGAGGCGGCGCTCGACCAGACCGGCGTACCGGGTCGGGTGCTTGGTCTCGATGGCAAGCTCGACGGGCTTGCCCCAGTCTTTCACCACGTCCAGCAACCGCTCGAGCGTGAGGAACGCCGCCCCTTCGGACTCCTCGCCCTCCGCTTCGTCGTCGAACTCACCCCACGGGTTCTTCCACGTCGCCCAGTCCAGCGCCTCGAGCTGTTCGAGCTGAAACGTGGACACCGCGCCTGTTCCCGTGCTCGTACGGTCGATGCGCCGGTCGTGCACGCACACCAGGTGACCGTCTGCCGTCAGCCGTACGTCGCACTCGATGCCTTCGGCTCCCAACTCGAGCGCCGTCGTGTAAGCGCCAAGCGTGTGCTCGGCGTTCGACACGCTGGCCCCGCGGTGTGCCGTCACCGCGGGTCGCCGCTTGGGAACCACCGGCGTCAGCACCGGCCTGCGGAACCGTCTGACCCCACGCCAGCCCTCGTCGCGGGACTTCACCATGCTCGAGCCTCCGAAGAACGTCGTTGGAAACGACGCGTCTACCAGTTCCCGTACCCCTGCTGCGGGTAGCCACCGGTCGGCGAAGAGGAAAATCCGGCGCGAGGTCCGCGCACCGTCATGAGACCCATCAACAGGCCGACTGCGAGCAGCACAAAGCCGGCAGCAGTGACGAGGGTTGCCGTCACACCCTTGTCACCCTGCGCGGACTGGCCGTTCGCGTCGGCGATCCCGCTGGCGAGGAACAGTCCGACGAGCACGATGAGCAGGCCGATCCCAGCCACCGCGATGCCAGCGAGGTCGATGGCGCCGCCCTTGGTCGTGCCTCGGATCAGCCGGGTGATCCACAACCCGAGGGCGACGAGGGCAACCAGACCCGCGAGGACCAGGAAAACGGTGTCGAGGGTGTCACTCGACTTGGCGTCGTCGGTGCTCACAGAGCTGCCGTCGGCGAAGTCAGCGAAGATGCCGCGACGGGCGGTGAACGCCCACACTGCATACGCCAGGGCCATCACCCCGCCGAGCCCGAGCGCGATCACCGAGGCACCTGCACCGGGGCCCGAGCCGGACGAAACCTTCGAGCCGGGGGTCGTCATCGGCCAGCCGGTGCCCGGCACAGCGTTCCCGCCCTGGTAGGGCGACTGCTGTCCGGCGCCGTACGCCGAGGACCCACCCGGTCCCGGGCCGTACGCCGAGGACCCACCCGGTCCGGGGCCGTACGGTGGGGACCCCCCCGGGCCGTACTGTGGTGGCGACCCCCCGGGCCCGGTGTAGCCCTGCCGCTGCTGCTCCTGGCTGCGGCCGACCACCGCGGTCTGGTCCCCGGTCGCCGATGGGTCGCCGTACGCCCACTGCGGCTGCGCCGACGCCACTCCTTGTCCGGTCGGCGGAACCGGACCCTGGCCGGATCCACGCTGCGCCGGACCGCCGTACTGCCCGGGAGCGCCTTGCCCGGGAGCGCCTTGCCCGGGGACGCCTCGGCCGAGCCCAAGACCGCATCGTCCGCACGAGGCGGTGCCGGGCGGGTTCTGCAACCCGCATCGTGGACATGGCATCGGACGGTCCCCAATCTGAACGCACGCGGATTGCTGTCGAGGCGAGCGTACCGAAGCCCAGGTCCCCCGGGGCGTTTCTGGTGCTCGAGCGACTAGCCCGGCCAGGAGGTGCTGTCGTCGCGCTGGGTGCGCAAGAACTTCCCAAAGTGCGGGACCGTGAAGCGCACGACCCCCCGCTCCTCGGCGAAGACGAGGCCCTTCTTGATGAGTCCGTCGCGGGCGGGCGACAGCGACGAAGGCTTGCGGCCGAGCGAGCTCGCCACCTCGGCAGTGTTGACCGGACCGTCGTGGGTGCGAGCTCCCAGATCAGCGATGGCGCGCATGTAGTCGCGCTCGGCGGGAGTCGCCCGGTCGAAGCGGGCACCGAAGAACCCGACCGCAAGCTCGGCCTCGGCGAGGGGCGCGGCCTCGAGGACGTCCGGGAGCGAGATCGGGCTGTCCGGCGCGGCGTCCCAGGTGACCTTGCTGTACGCCTGAACGAAATACGGGTAGCCGTCGGTGAGCCGGTAGAGCTCGTCGAGGGCGGCGGCGTCATAGCCGACGTGCTCGGTGGAGGCGGGGATAAGCAGGGCACGGTCGGCCTGCGCCCGCGGCAGCCTGTCGACGAGGCGGTAGTGGAACAACCGTTCGGCGTACGACTTGGATGCCGAGAGCGCCGTGGGCAGGTGCGGCAGGCCGGCGCCGACGATGACGAGCGGGCTGGACTGCTGGCTGACCTCGTGGCAGGCCGCGCACAATGCCGACAGCTCGTCGGCGGCGACGTCTTGCATCTCGTCGATGAAGATGGCAACGCCGACGGACAGGTCGGCGGCGAGCTCGGCAGCGTCGGAGAAGAGCTCGACCAGGTCCAGCTCAAGGTCGCCGGAGTCTGCCCGGCCCTTGGCGGCAGCGACGTCGGTGGGCGGCTGCCAGCGGTGGCCCCTCCGGTCGGTCATCGCCGTCCGCAGCGCAAACGCCTTGACCACCCCGGCGACGGCATCGACGCGTTCGGGGTCACGGTGCCGGTGACCGAGGTCGCGCACGGCCACGTGCACGGCCTGGGCGATCGGAATGCGCAGGCTCCGGTCCGGGCGGCCCTCGAGCTTGCCGGTGCCCCAGGCTCGCTGCACGGCGAGGCTGCGGAGCGCGTTCAACAAGACGGTCTTGCCGACGCCGCGCAGACCGGACAGGACAAGCGATCGCTCGGGTTTCCTGCCTGCCACCCTGGCGAGGGTGACGGCGAACTGCTCGAGCTCGCTGTCGCGCCCCGCGAGCTCTGGGGGTCGCTGGCCGGCGCCGGGGGCATACGGGTTGCGGATCGGGTCCATGGCTAGGACTCTATGCGCTTCTCTAGCAGAAACCCTAGATTTGCGTATCGTACGCTAGCCGCGTCGTGGCGAGGCGGGAGTCAGACGACTTGCGCAGGTACGCCTGTGTCGGTGACCATCGGCCGCTGGGCCCGCTCCCAGGCCAACATGCCGCCGGCGAGGTTGACGGCGGCGCGGCCTTGCGCCTGGAGGAGCGCCGTCGCCCGCGCCGACCGACCTCCCATCTTGCAGACAACGAGCAGCTGGCCCTCGGGAAGCTCAGAGAGCCGCTGCGGGACTTGCATCAGCGGGATGTGGAGGGCGTCCTCGATGTGACCTGCCCGCCATTCGTCGTCCTCGCGTACGTCGAGCACGACGAGGTCGCTGGGGAGCTCGGCGGGCAACTGGGTGACGTCGGCTTCGGGAATCGGCTGGCTCATCCCTCCAGGGTGACACGTGCCTCGTGCGCGAACCGCGGGACGTCTTTGCGGAGGGGTTGAACGGCCGGCCCTGCTACCCGGTGTAGGCACAGACGAGTCGCCCGCGTGGTCTCACACAAGTTGCATCTGGAGTGGCTCGTCATCGACCGCTACCCGGCGGGTCATTTGAGGAGTCGGGACAGCCGGCGGTCAGCGAGCAGCTTGCCGCCGGTCTGGCAGGTGGGGCAGTACTGCAGCGCTGAGTCGGCGAATGACACCTCACGCACCGTGTCACCGCAGATCGGACACGGCTCGCCCGCCCGGCCATGCACCCGCAGGCCGGACTTCTTCTCCGCTTTCAGCTCCGACGCGCCGAGCCCGGCTGACCGCCCGACGGCCTCTCTCAGCGTCGTCCCGATCGCGTCATACAGCCGTGCCACGTCGTCGTCGGCCATCGCGGCCGGTTTGAACGGTGACATCTTCGCCACGTGCAGGATCTCGTCGGAGTAGGCATTGCCGATGCCGGCGATGGTCGACTGGTCGCGCAGCACGCCCTTCACCTGCCCTCGTCCCGCGGAAGCCAGGATCGCGGCGAAAACCTCTAGGGTGAACTGGTCCGCGAGCGGGTCCGGGCCGAGCCGCGCGATCCCAGGTACGTCCGACGGCCGGTGCACGATGTAGATGGCCAGCCGCTTGCGGGTGCCGGCCTCGGTGAAGTCGAGACCGGAGTCGTCGTCGAGCAGCAGCCGCGCCGCGAGCGGGCCCTTGCCCGGTCGCGGGGGAGTGTCCGGCAGGCTGTCGCGCCGGCGTATCCAGCCCGCACGCGCCAGATGCACGATCAGGTGCAGGTCGTCCACGGCGATGTCCACGAACTTCCCGTGCCGGGTGACCTCGCCGACGAAAAGGCCCGGCAACGCGGTCGGCGCCGGGTCGAACGTCTTGAGCGCCGCCAGTGCAACCACGTCGAGCCGAGCCACCGCGCGCCCGTGCAGCCGCGCACTCAGGTCATAGGTGAGGGCCTCGACCTCGGGAAGCTCAGGCACGGTCCCAGTTTGCCCTGTCGCCCAGCGATTATCATCGGGCGGTTGCCCCGGCCCGGTCTCGAGGGCAAGATACGCGGATGGCCGTCAAGACCGAACGACCCGCGGGTGAGGTGTTCCTCGATGCCCGCGGCAACGGGCGGGCGATGCGATTGACCTGGCATCACGAAGCTGACCTGGTCGTCTTGTCCCTGTGGCGCGACGATGTCTGCGCCGGCACCTTCCGGCTCTCCAAGGGCGACGTCGCAGAGTTCGTCGATGCCCTCGTCGACGGCTTGCGCGACGCTGCGGGCGTTCAGTTCTCGGGCGGCGCGGTCATAGCCGAGCAGAGGATGCCCACCACCGGCACGGTGCAGCGCGGCCGCCACCGGGCGCCGGAGGGCGCCGGGGTCGAATCCAGCGTCGACCCACCGGGTCTTTTCACCGACTGGGCCTTCGGCGACTCCCCCAGCTCCAACGCCTCGTGACAAACGGCGCTCACTGCCACCGTCTCGGCAGAGGTACGGCGAGAGCCCGACGCAGCGCGGCTAGGTAGTCGTTCCGCTCAAGCTCAACCGCGCCCAGACTCATCAGGTGCGGTGTCGCCCACTGCACGTCGAGCAGCCGCCCGTCCGTCCCGTCAGACAGCACATCCACCAACGCCATCAGCGCGACCTTCGACGCGTCGCGGCGCCGGTGGAACATCGACTCACCAGCGAACAGCCCCGCCACCGCCACGCCGTACAACCCGCCTTCGAGCACTCCGTCCTGCCACACCTCGACTGAGTGCACCCAGCCGAGGCCGTGCAGGCGTCGGTACGCCGACGTCACCTGTTCGTCGATCCACGCCCCGTCGCGGGAGGGGTCGGCGCAGCCGGCCAGCACCTCGTCGAACGCCTCATCGACGGTTACCGAGAACCGCTTCGCCGACTGCCTCGTCGACCGGGTCACCCGCAGCCCGTCGAGCGGCAGGACTCCGCGACGTGCCGGCGACCACCACGCCATCGGCTGCGCCCGCTCCATCGGCATCGGGAAGAGGCCGACCCGATACGCCGCCAGCACCGTCGCCGGCTCGAGGTCGGCGCCTACGGCCACCAGGTCGTCGTCCGCCTCGGTGGGGTCAGGAAACACCCACGAGGTGGGTGGGGGGTCAACCGGCACGTGTCACCTGGACAGGTCGAGGTGGAGGCCGTCGCCGCCAGGTCAGGGAGCGGGCGAGCCTACCGCTGTGAATGGGGAACCGCTGGGCTCAGCTGCCCTGACTTCCGTCGGACTCAGCTACCGGACTTCCTACGGAATTGGCGCACCTGCTTGTCGTTGTGGGCCTCACTGACGCCCTCATTGCGCGCGCCACCGGCAGGTGTCTCGCTTGCGTGCGCCTTCTTGCGCTCCAAGGCCTCTCGAAACTTCCGATGCTGCTCGTCCTCGTTTTCCACGTCGGTGCCTGTGTTGTCAGAGGCGTCACTCACGGCCTTCTCCTCACGTTCGTCGGTGAGTCTCCACCCTCAGTGGAAGGGGGCGGGGTGCCCACACCATTTGTGGCCGGTCCACCAACCCTGCACGATGGGAACGACAACGACAGCGTACGACGAGAAGGAGGCCCGATGGCTGGCGGCAAGATCGTAGGACGGCTGGCGCGACCACTGGCGGAAAGGGCCGCCCCGGGCCTGACATCGGGGTTCGTCCGGCAGGCATTCGAGCGGGCGCTCGACGGAGTCGGCCCGCTCAAGGGTGCGGCGGAGGCGGCCGACAGCCGACTCGCCGACGCCGATGGCGACGTCGACAAGGCGGTCCGTGCGCTGGTGGACTCGCACGTGAAGCTGGCGGGGATTCAGGGCTTTGTCACCAACCTGGGCGGTCTGGTCACGATGGCGGTGACCGTCCCGGCCAACATTTCCGGACTGGCGCTGCTCCAGTGCCACCTGGTGGCCGGCATCGCACATCTGCGTGGCTATGACGTGAAGGAGCCGCGCGTACGCAACGCTGTTCTTGCCTGCATGCTCGGCGAGGACGCGGTCACGTCGCTGGTCCGCAAGAAGCGGCTCCCGAGCAGTCCGATGGCGATCGCGACCGCACCGCATCACGACCCTGAACTCGACCGCCTGATTGCTACGGAGGTGACGGCCGAGCTGATCACCCGAGTCGCGGGCAAGCGCACCGCGGCTGTGATCGGGCGGCGACTGCCGATCGTCGGCGGCGGCGTGGGCGCCGTCACCGACGGGTATGGGACGTACCTGATCGGCAGGTACGCCGCAAAAGAGCTGCGAGCCAGAGGGACCGCCAACTGACACGTGCTACCCACGGTGTTCGGGCTGGACCGAGCGAGCTGCGAGCAGGTCCGTGCGCTTGAACGCATAGCCCACCATCCAGGTCGGCTCGACGCGCATCAGCGCGACGTCGCCCCACGACATGGGCGAGGAACCGTAGTGGTCCGTCCAGTGGGCGTGGACTTCCTCGAAGTCCGGGTGGTCGCCAGTCAGGAACTCGACCCGGCCGTGGGTGAAGACGGCGAGCTCCTCCCCCTCGATGCAGGCCACGCTGACGGCCGGCCGGAGCCGCAGGTGGCGTCCCTTCGCCGACGTACGGCTGGTGCTGATCGTCCAGCGACCGTGCAGGAAATGGCCGTCGAGAGCGCTGATGCGGGGCTCCCCTCGCGCTGTCACGGTGGCGAAGCTGAGCACCCGCATCCCCGTCATCAGGTCGGCGATCTCACGAGCCCGCAGCGTGCGGTTGTCATCGATGATGTCTCGGAGGTGCTCGGTTGCCTCCGAGTGTGACGAGTTGAGCAGGTCTTGCATTTCACGCAGCTCATCGACGGTTTCCAGCATGAGGCCACTCTCCCAGGCCACCGCCGGGCCTGCCAGGGGTCAGGCCAGCGCGGCCGCCACGCGGGAGGCCGGTGATTTGCCGACCTGGCCCGCCATCCAGCTGCTGGTCTCGACCAGCGCCGCCAGGTCGACGCCGGTGTCGATGCCGAGACCGTGCAGCTGCCAGCAGAGGTCCTCGGTGGCGAGGTTGCCGGTGGCGCTCTCGGCGTACGGGCAACCGCCGAGACCCCCGGCTGACGTGTCGAACGTCGTGACCCCGAGTCGCATCGCCGTCAGCGCATTCGACAACGCCTGACCGTAGGTGTCGTGGAAGTGGACCGCGATCTGTTCCATCGTGATCCCGACGGCGATCAAGCCGCCGAGCACAGCCTCGACGTGCCCGGGGGTGGCGACGCCGATCGTGTCACCGAGGGACAACTCGGAACAGCCGAGCTCGAGGACCCGTCGACCGGCGCCGACGACCTGGTCGACCGCAACGTCACCTTCCCACGGATCGCCGAAGCACATCGACAGGTAGCCGCGGACGGCCAGCCCCTCTGCCTGGGCCCGTGTCACCACCGGTGCGAACATGGCGTACTGGTCCTCAAGACTGCGGTTGAGGTTGCGCCTGGCAAACGTCTCCGTGGCCGAGGCGAAGATCGCGATCTCACGAACTCCCGCGGCCAGGGCGCGGTCGAGACCGCGTTCGTTGGGGACCAGCACCGGCATCCGGGGGGCGGCTGTCAGGTCGACCGCCGCTAGGAGCTCCTCCGCGTCGGCCAGCTGCGGCACCCACCGCGGGTGCACGAGGCTGGTGACTTCGACGGCAGTGAGCCCGGCGTCGACGAGCCGCCGGACGAACTCGGCCTTGACCTCGACCGGGAGGATGGCCTCCTCGTTCTGCAGGCCGTCGCGAGGGCCGACCTCGTAGATGGTGACGCGTTCGGGCAGGCCCGCCTCGGACACGACCTGAGGGGTGCGCTTCATCGCGTCGGCACTATGTCGAGCTGGCTCGGCGTACCGGAGGGCGCCTCGCCAGCAGCTGGCCCGGCCGAGGAAGGGTCGACCAAGAAGAGCCGGACGCCGAGGTCGACCAGCTGGCCTACGACGACATCGACCGCGGTCAGAGTTCCGGCCACAGGCGCCTTGAGGGCCAGCTCCATCTTCATCGCCTCGAGGACGCCTAACGTGTCACCCTCCTGGACGGTTGTGCCGGGCTCGACGAGGACGGCCAGCACGGTCCCGGGCATCGGGGCGGTGACCGAACCGTCGGTGACCGCCGCCCGCCCGCCGGGTCCGAACGCGTCCGGACGTCGCAGCACGTAGGTCTGACCCTGGTAAGCGACCAGCACCTCGCGGCTCGCGATGTGCACGTGGCCCTCGTGGGTGGTGCCGTCGATCTCCAGCCGAACGCTGTCGGCGGCGGCGGTGAGGGGCCGTACGGCGGCGGCGGCGTGTGGTCCGACGATACGACCGGCCGCTGGATGCACGGTGAGAATCCGTGTGTCGGCCGCACCGACGGCGTCCGTGAGCTCGATCGGCACACCTGCGGGATCAGCACCGGATCGCCAGCCGTCGGCGACCCCGAAGGGATGGCGGACGTCGGCGTCGTGCGCGGTCGCCAGCGACCAGGCGGCGAGGCACCAGGCAGCGACCGGAGTCTCGAGGTGGAACTCGTCGGGGTGACTGTCGAGCCAGCCGGTGTCGATGGCGCCGTCACGGAAGGCCGCGGAGTCGACGAGCGCCCGCAGGAAGCCGACGTTGGTCGTGAGACCCAGAATCGCGGTGTCGTCGAGTGCGTTCATCAGGGCGCGTCGGGCCGCTTCCCTGGTCGTGCCGGAGACGATGATCTTGCCGAGCATCGGGTCGTAGAAGGTGCCGACCCGTTGGCCGGGCTCGAGCGCGGCGTCAACGCGCGCGCGGGCCGGCCAGGCCACCACGGTGGCCACTCCGGCCTGCGGGAGGAAACCGGCGTAGGGGTCCTCGGCGTACACCCGGGCCTCCATCGCATGACCGTGCACGTGGACGTCGCCCTGGCTGAGGGGGAGGGGATCGCCCTGGGCGACGGCGAACTGGAGCGCGACGATGTCGAGGCCGGTGACCAGTTCGGTGACGGGATGCTCGACCTGCAGGCGGGTGTTCATCTCGAGGAAGTACGCCGCCTCGCCGGAGACGAGGAACTCGACCGTGCCGGCGTTGACGTAGCCGACCGCTTGGCACAGGTCGACCGCAGCCTGGGTGACGAGCCTGCGCACGTCGGCCGAGACAGCGGTGGCCGGCGCCTCCTCCAGCACCTTCTGGTGCCGCCGCTGCACGGAGCAGTCGCGCTCGAACAGGTGGATGACGTTGCCGTGCTCGTCGGCGAGCACCTGCACCTCTATGTGGCGACCATGCTCGACGTACCGCTCGAAGAGGATCGTGTCGTCACCGAAGGCCGCCGCGGCCTCGCGTCGTGCCGCGGCGACGGCGCCGGTGAGGTCGACGGCGTCGGTGACGATGCGCATGCCCTTGCCGCCGCCACCGGCAGCGGCCTTGACCAGCAACGGGAACCCGACTTGCGCCGCAACCGCATCGAGATCATCGCCGGCGCTGGAGTCGGCGGCCGGCACCACGGGTACGCCGGCAGCGACCGCGATCGCGCGCGCCCTGTCCTTGCGGCCCATCGCATCCATCACGTCGGCGGGTGGCCCGACGAACACAAGTCCCGCGTCGGTGACGGCGCGGGCGAAGGCTGAACGCTCGGACAGGAACCCGTAACCGGGATGGACGGCGTCAGCGCCGGAACGCTTGGCCGCGTCAAGGATCGCGTCGATCGAGAGGTAGGAGTCGACCGCGGCGGCGGGTCCGATGCGGACGGCGGCATCGGCTGCACGCACGTGTAGGGCGTCGCGGTCGGCGTCGCTGTAGACGGCCACGCTGCGCAGACCGGCAGCCTCGGCCGCTCGGATCACGCGCAGCGCAATCTCTCCCCGGTTGGCGACCAGGACAGTCCCGAAGCGGGTCATGGCCGCGCCCCGAGCGGCGGCCGGCCGGTGTCGGCGTCCACAGCTGGCCGCGGCTCCCGTAACGGCCGGCCGGTGTCGGCGTACGCACCACGCGGGACGCCTCGACGGGAAGTGAACATGGCAGATGCACTGTCCGCATGGCACGTTTGCCATCTGAACAAGGCAGCTGGCTTGTTGACATGGCAAACGCCGCCGGACAGAGCGGGCGGACGGGAGTGGACGAGGGTCATCGGGTCACATCCGGAAGATGCCGTAGGACGGTTCCGGGACGGGCGCGTTCGCGGCGGCGGCGAGGCCGATGCCCAGCACCCGACGGGTGTCGGCGGGGTCGATGACGCCGTCGTCCCACAATCGGGCGGTGGAGTAGTACGGCGAGCCCTGGGTCTCGTACTGGTCGCGGATGGGCGCCTTGAACTCTTCCTCGTCGGCATCCGACCAGGCGCCGCCGCGGCCTTCGATGCCATCGCGCCGAACGGTGGCCAGCACCGCCGCCGCCTGCTCGCCGCCCATCACCGAGATGCG
>JACCVZ010000090.1 GCA_013697905.1 Nocardioidaceae bacterium | reverse complement strand
GTGACGTCTTCGCTGGTCAGAACAGGGTCTTGCCCTGGGCCGCAGCCTTGCGTTTCTCGTGATTCGGCTGACGTGTCCCCGATCTGTCCCCGCTTTCACCGACGCGTGTCGCGGCGTCCCACAAGTTGTCGTCGATCAGTTGTCCGTAGAGGTCCATCGTCATCGAGCCGATGCGTGCCCAAGGATGCGTTGGACGACCTTGGGGTCGGCACCCGCTCCGAGCCAGAGCGATGCCGCGGTGTGGCGCAAGTCGTGCACCCGCAGGGTCGGCTTGCCGATCGATCGAGTTGCCGTCGACCAGCGGACAGTCCGCTTCCAGTTGCCCTCGTTGAGCGGGCCACCCTTCGGCGCTGCGAACACCCAGGCGTTCGCAGGTTTGCCTGCCGTCCACGCGCCATGATGGGCAGGAGGTCGGAGACCAACGGGACGGTGCGGCTGCGCCTGTTCTTGAGCGAGTCGACGAACAGAGAACTGTCGGCACCGCTGGACAGGAGCGCCCGCTGAAGCCGTAATCCGGGACCAGGGACTGCGATCACGTCGCCGACCTGAGGGCCGGCGGCCTCGCCGCAGCGAAGGCCCGACATCCCGAGGACGAGCACCAGGTCGGCGTAGTTGCCCTGACAGGCCGTGATGAGAGCCCGGAGCTCAGAGGGTGAGGAATTGGCCCTCATGCTTCGTCTGCGCCCCGCTGGGTGGTTTTACGCCTACTGCTGAGTTGCCGAGGGTCTGCGGAAAAGATCGACTGCGGATGGTGCGGGTGAGAAGTCCTTAGTCGCCTGACTCGGGGCTCTCTTGCTCCTGGTTTCCGGTCTCAGCCTGACCCTCGGCTTCGTCGTCGGCCTCTTGTGCGAGCACCTCGGCATTTCCTGCGTCGACCTTGACCTCGACCACTCCGTTGGTGGTACTGATCTTGACCTCGTACACCACGTAGCCGTCCTCGTTGCCGAGCTCGACCTTCTGGACGGTTCCGGAGACTGCGGTAAGTGCCGCGTCTTGGGCCTGTTGTGCGTCGATCTTCGCCAGCGGCTGCAGTTGCGCGGCTTCGTCGCTCTCTGACGTATTGCTGTCGTCGGCCGCCTCGTTCTCCGGCGGGGCCTCGACTGAGCCGACGATGTGGTGGTCGCCGCCGTCGTCATCGCCGCTGGTGGTGCCGTCTCCAGCCTGGGCCACAGTGACACCGCCCACGCCCAGCGCGACCGTCCCCGCAATCCCTACCACCGCCATCAAGCGCTTCCTGGGCAATGTCATGGAGGTGTCCCTTTCTCGTTTCCCTTTGCCTCCGGAGAGGACCAAACCACGATTGTGCCGCAGGCAACCTGTGAGGACCCTGAGTGCTTGTATGAATCACAGGGTTCCCTTCGCAGCCCCCTCAGGCAGACTGAAATGAACCGCAGGCTTAGGGCCAGCGTTCCGGAGGGTACCTGGATGAAGGTGTTGCTGGTCGAAGACGAGCGCGGACTAGCCGAGACAATACGCCGGGGCTTGGTCGCTGAAGGCTTTCTCGTCGATGTCGAATACAACGGCGCGGAAGGCTTGCACCGTGGGTGCACACACACGTACGACGCGATCGTGCTCGATATCATGCTGCCGGGCCTCAACGGGTATGACGTGTGCAAGCAGCTGCGCGCCGGCCACGTGTGGACGCCGATCCTGATGTTGTCGGCAAAGGACGGCGAGTTCGACCAGGTGGACGCGTTCGATCTGGGCGCAGACGACTATCTGACCAAGCCATTCTCCTTTCCCCTGCTCGTGGCCCGGCTGCATGCACTGATGAGACGTGGAGCCCCGAAACGGCCGACGGTCCTCGCGGCGGGTGACCTGACGCTGGATCCGGCGGCTCGGGTCGCGACCCGGGGAGGCGAGGCCGTCGAGCTGACTCCGCGAGAGTTCGGGCTCTTGTACTTCCTCCTGCGCCATCGCGGGGATGTGGTGTCGAAGAGTGAGATTCTCGAGGCGGTGTGGGACTCGTTCTATGACGGTGATGACAACGTGGTCGAGGTCTACATCGGCTACCTGCGCAAGAAGATCGACCAGCCATTCGGCAAGCGGTCGATCCAGACGGTGCGCGGAGCGGGATATCGGCTGGCGGCGGGAGGTGGCTAAGGAGAGGATGCCGCGTCCCGGGTGGCGATGGAGATGGGCGAATGCAGGGGTGCGGCTGAGGTCCGCTGTGGCCGCGACGCTGGTGGTGGCTGTGGCACTCGCCGTGGCCATCCCCGCATTCCTCATCGTTCAGCGGCGCCAGCTGGAGGAGTCGCTGACCGATATCGCCAGGCAGCAGGCGACTGCCATTGCCGACCAGGTCACGGCAAGCGGGCTTGCCCACGTCGACTTCGGACCGGCTCTCAACCTCGGTGGGGACCAGGCCCTGATCCAGGTCGTCGCCAGCGATGGCAGCGTGATGGCTGCCAGCGTCTCAGTTGAGGGGGAACCGCCGGCAAGCACTACAAGGCCGGCACCAGGCGAAACAGTCGTCAGCCAGGCTGACACGTTGCCGATTGGAGAGGAGGGGGACCGGTTTGTTGTCGTCGTGACGGGGGTGTCGACCGGCGACGGTCCCGCCTCCGTCATCGCGGCGCAGAGCTTGGCCACCGTTGAGCGAAGCAGCCAGGTGGTGACAACCCTGCTCGCGGTGGGCTATCCGTTGGTGCTGCTGGTGGTGGGAGGGACGTCGTTTTGGCTGACCGGGCGGGCGCTCAGGTCTGTCGAGAACATTCGCAAACGTGTCACGACGATCTCCGGGTCCCGACTGGATGACCGAATCCCTGTTCCGCAAACTCACGACGAGGTCTCACGGCTGGCAGAGACTATGAACGACATGCTTGCGAGGCTTGAGGCGGCGGCCGCCAACCAGCGGCGCTTCGTGGCTGATGCGTCGCATGAGCTGCGCAGCCCCCTGGCGGGTATCCGGGCGGCGGTGGAGGTTGGTCGGGCCCATCCCGAGCAACTCGACTGGAACGAGACGAGTGGCCTGATTCTGCGTGAGGGTGAGCGCCTGGAGCGACTGGTTGCGGATCTGTTGTTCCTGGCGCGGGTGGATGAGCGCGGGTTGCCGTTGACCGTTTCTGATGTCGATCTGGATGACTTGGTATCCGCCGAGGTGACCCGAATGCGCTCCTTGAGCCAGGCACACATCGACGCGTCCGTGAAGCCGGTGCGGGTCCGCGGGGACGCTCACCATCTGGCACGGGCTATCCGTAATCTCGCAGACAACGCCGCCCGTCACGCCACAAGTCGTGTGTCCTTCACCTTGTCGTCTTCCGACGGGCTTGCGACGGTCACAGTCACAGACGACGGGGAAGGGATTCCGCCACCAGATCGGGAACGGATTTTCGAGCGCTTCGTACGCCTCGACGACAGCCGGGAGAGGGCCAGCGGAGGCGTTGGGCTTGGCCTGTCGATCACTCGCGAGATCGCACGCGCCCATGGTGGCGACGTGACAGCGACCCCGGCCGAGAGCGGGGCCGTGCTGAGGATGACGATCCGATCCACTCACATCTGAGCGTGTGGCGCGCCGGCGTTGCCCTCACGCTGCTTTGCTCTCAGCGACGCTCAGCGGCCTCTAAGGTGCCCTGACGCAGACTCGGTCTACATCGGCGGAGACCCCGTCCACTCACATGAAGGTAGGAACCCATGCTGAAACTCACTCGACCCATCGCGCTAGCAGCAGGAACACTGGCGATCGCCGCACTCGGAACGACCGGCGCCGCGTTCGCTAACGCTCCAGCGCAGACCTCCGTCGTCCATCAGGAATCCGGCGACAACGCGGAGCCCGAAGGCGCAGCAGACCAGGCGAGGCAAGATGCCGCGTGCTCGGCTGCTGGAATCGACCCCACGGCCTCCAACATCAACTACGACGACGAGACCGGTGTCTGCAGCCTCGACTCGGGAAGCGACAACGACGA
>JACCVZ010000072.1 GCA_013697905.1 Nocardioidaceae bacterium | reverse complement strand
GAGTACGGCAGTGAGCACCGCATGAGCACCCCAAGACGTTCTTCGACTCCCCTCCTCCGCTCCTCCGGCGAACAACGCCTCGGGGACCCCGCATGAGCACCCCAAGACGTTCTTCGACTCCCCCGCTCCGCTCCTCCGGCGAACAACGCCTCGGGGACCCCGCATGACGCGAGTGCTTGTCGTCGAGGACGAAGAGAGCTACAGCGACCCGCTCGCCTACATGCTCCGCAAGGAGGGCTACGAGGTGGCGATCGCTGCCGACGGCAACGCCGCCCTCGCCGAGTTCGAGCGCAATGGTGCCGACATCGTGCTCCTCGACCTGATGCTGCCGGGGCTGCCGGGCACCGAGGTCTGCCGACAGATCCGGGCGACGTCCAGCGTGCCGGCGATCATGGTCAGCGCCAAGGACGACGAGGTCGACAAGGTGGTGGGTCTCGAGCTGGGCGCCGACGACTACATCACCAAGCCCTACTCCCCTCGCGAGCTCGTCGCCCGCATCCGGGCGGTGCTGCGGCGGGGCCAGGAGCCCGAGCTGCTGCCCGACACGCTCGAGGCCGGACCCGTGCGCATGGACGTCGAGCGCCACGTCGTCACGGTCGAGGGCACCGAGCAGCGGCTGCCGCTCAAGGAGTTCGAGCTGCTGGAGCTGTTCCTCCGCAATGCCGGCCGCGTCCTGACCCGCGGTCAGCTGATCGACCGGGTCTGGGGGGCGGACTACGTCGGGGACACAAAGACGCTTGACGTGCACGTGAAGCGGCTGCGGGCGAAGATCGAGCCCGACCCGGCGCACCCGCACTATCTCGTCACGGTCCGCGGGCTCGGCTACAAGTACGACGCGCCAGCCGCCGGCTGACGCCGCCCGGTGTTAGGGCACAGAGGCCCGCCAACCGACAACCCACACGACAACCAACGCTTCCGACGTCGACGAGAGTGAAGACCCCTGGAGCCTGTCACCGCAGGCGAAGTTCCGCTTCACTCGATGGCGTCTACGAACCGGAAGTGGTCGACCCGCTGGTCGTGGGTGTGCTGGTGGAGCTCGGTGCGCCACCGTCGACGGGACCGATGCTGACGTCGGCGTACGTCGTGCTCGCTGCGACAACAGGGACCTCGACCTTGACGGGGGCGGCTGACTCGAACTCGAAGCTGAGCGTGACGAGTCCACCGGCGTGAAGCGTGTCGGAGCTGATGCGGAGCGCGCCGTCGGTGGCGGTCTGAACGGCCTGCTGGGTAGCCAGCTCGATGCCGCCCTTTGGCAACGTAGACACCTTGGCCCCCCCACCGGCGGTGTCCTTGGCTGTCAGCGCCACCAGCTTGTCAGGCTCGGAGCGCTGGTTGATGAGCGACGTCACGACGGTGCCGTTGCCGTTCCCGTCCGTCACGACGAGGGTGTTGACGGCATAGACCTCCGAGCTACGCACGGTGACGCCCTGCGCAGGTTGGTAGGGCTGGTTGGTCTGCGCGTCGAAGCCGGCCGCGCAGCCAGTGAGTGCGACGAGCAGGGCGATCGACACCACAGCGGGCAGCAGCCGCGGGTGGCGCGACGGCGATCCGCTCCGCCCGAGCGTGGATGCAGAGATCTCCACGATGCGTTGTCCTCTCCGCGCGGGTGCGGGCGCTGGCGTGTGGCGTATGGCGTGGCCGTCGGGCGGCAGGCGTGGCTCAGCGTATCGAAACCGTGCTCGAGCGTCAGCACAGACCCGCACCACGCATGAGAGCGGGCGTTTGTCAAGCACCAATTAATGCTCTGACCAGGCATAACGCGACGCCAGCCGGGCTAGGGCCATGCTATGATGGGGGTCTCGAAAGGGGTAACTGCAGATGACGTTTACGGTCGGCGAGACGGTGGTGTATCCCAATCATGGGGCCGCAGTCATTGAAGATATTGAGACCCGTCAGATCAAAGGTGAGGACAAGCTCTATCTCGTCCTTCGCATCGTCGCTCAGACCGATCTGATCGTTCGTGTGCCTGCCTGCAACCTCGACCTCGTCGGCGTCCGCGACGTGGTCGATGCCGCAGGTCTCGAAAGAGTTTTCGACGTGTTGAGGGCAGAGCACACCGAGGAGCCGACCAACTGGTCGCGCCGCTACAAGGCCAATCTCGAGAAGCTGCACTCCGGCGACGTGATGAAGGTGGCCGAAGTAGTACGCGACCTGTGGCGCCGCGAACGAGAGCGTGGCCTGTCCGCCGGCGAGAAGCGGATGCTGGCGAAGGCCCGACAGATCCTAGTCTCCGAGCTCGCGCTCGCAGAGCACACCAACGAGGACAAGGCCGAGACCATCCTCGACGAGGTGCTCGCTTCCTAGCCGAACCCCCGCTCCCGGCGGGGTTTCGCCGTTCTTGGCACGGGTGTGCAAGCCTGACGCCTGCGACGCCCTGAGTCGTCCTGTCCTGTGAGACAGTCGTGCCCGTGGCCAGCCGACGCGCAGCACTCGTGCCTGCCGCCGGGTTCGGTGTCCGCCTCGGTGACGTGGCCTCAGCCGCCGCCAGGCAGCCGAAGGCGTTCCGCACACTGGCAGGCACAAGCCTGGTGCATCGCTGCGCCGAGGTGTTGCTGGAGCTTTGCGACGAGGTAGTCGTCGCCGTACCGGGGACATACCTCGACCTCGCGCGCGAGGACCTGGGTGGCCTCGGTCCGAACGTGCGTCTCGTGGTGGGAGGGGCTGACCGGCAGGAGTCCGTGGCCCGCGCCCTCGCTGTGGCCGACGCCGATGCCGAGGTGATCTTGGTGCACGACGCGGCACGTCCCCTCGTGCCGCACGACGTCGTACGCCGGGTTCTCGACGCCCTTGACGCCGGCGCACCGGCAGTCGTCCCTGCCCTGCACGTCGCCGACTCGTTGCGTCATCTCCGCGCGGACGGAGGCAGCGCCCCGGTCGACCGATCGCTCGTCCGGGCGATCCAGACACCACAGGGATTCCGCCGGACACTGCTGGAGCGGGCCCACGCCGCTGGACTCGGCGCCGGGGTCACCGACGACGCTTCCCTGGTGGAGCGGCTCGGCGTGCCGGTGACGCTGGTCGAAGGCGACCCACTGGCTTTCAAGATCACCCGGCCGCTGGACCTGCTGCTCGCCGAGGCGGTCCTCGCCGCTCAGCGGTAGACAAGGGCGGTGGCAACGGCGGCGACGCCTTCGTCGCGACCAGTCAACCCCAACCCGTCCGTGGTGGTCGCCGAGACCGTCACGGGAGCGCCGCACGCCTCGGTCAGGATGCGTTCCGCTTCGCCACGACGGGGACCGAGCTTCGGGCGGTTGCCGATGAGCTGAACCGCCACGTTGCCTATCGTCGCGCCGGACCCGAGCACGCGCCGCGACGTCTCGGCGAGCAGCCGCAAGCCGCTCACCCCCTCCCACTCAGGATCACCGGTGCCGAACTGACTACCGAGGTCGCCGAGCCCCGAGGCGGACAGCAACGCGTCACAGGCAGCATGCGCCACGACGTCCCCGTCGGAATGTCCGGCAAGGCCGACGGTCTCGTCCGACCAGAACAGGCCGGCGACCCACATCTCCCGCCCGCCTACGAGGGGATGCACGTCGCTCCCGATGCCGACGCGTGGAGACGGTGGCTGGCTCACCCCCCGATCATGCCAGCCGTGTCGGTTGCGAACCTGTGACGAGTGTGTGACATGTCGTGGGTGCGGTCGTCGGGCGCGGTTGGGTGGGGCACCATCGAGAGATGGTGATCCCCCGGCGGTACGGCGCGCTGCTCGGTGTCGTGGCCGGTGCGGCCGGCCTGGCGATGTCCGAGCTGGTCAGCGGAGGACTGCATCAGCGCGTCTCGCCGATTGTCGCCGTCGCCGAAGGCGTCATCGGGCTCACGCCTGGCGCCGTCATCGAGCTGGTGATCTCCGTTGTCGGCACCAACGACAAACCTTTCCTCATCGGCTTGACCGTCGTGGGCGCCCTGGTCCTCAGCGCGGTGGCGGGGCTGCTGGCCATCCGGTCGGTGTTGGCCGGGCAGGGGTTGTTCTTCCTTCTCGGTGCGGTCGTGCTGCTCGCTGTGCATGCCCGGCTCACGTCGTCGGCGACGACCTACGTGCCGGCGATCGTTGGCGTCGTGACCTCACTGGTCCTGCTCGCGGTGCTGGCGCGGAAGGCCCAGGCCGCCACGGCGCGACCTCCCGACCGCGACACCTTCGGACAGCCCTGTCACGACCGGTCTCGTCGAGGTTTCCTGGTACTGGCCGGTGTGGTCGGTCTGGCTGCCGTCGTCGCCGGGAGCACGGGACGCTTCCTCGCGCAGGGGCGGGCAGCCGTGGAGGCCGCCCGCCGCAAGCTCGACCTCCCCTTGCGCTCGGTCGCGACGCCGCCCGGCACCGATCTTGGTGTGCGCGGCATCGACCCGTGGGTGACATCGCAGGCGAAGTTCTACCGGATCGACACTGCGTTGTCGGCGCCACAGATCCTTCCGAAGGACTGGGAGCTGCGCATTCACGGCATGGTCGATCGCGAGGTCACACTGACCTACCAGAATCTGCTCGACCGGGGGCTCGAGCAGGCATGGGTCACACTGTGCTGCGTCTCCAACCAGGTCGGCGGCGACCTGATCTCCAACGCATCGTGGTCCGGCGTACGGATCGCTGACCTCCTAGCGGAGGCCGGCGTCCAAGACGGTGCGGACGCGGTGAAATCGACGTCGGAGGACGGCTGGACGTGTGGTACGCCACTCGCAGCACTCACCGACGACCGCCGTGCCCTGTTGGCCGTTGCCATGAACGGTGAACCGCTCACACCCGAGCACGGGTTCCCGGTCCGCATGGTGGTGCCGGGACTGTACGGATACGTATCGGCCACCAAATGGGTGGTCGACCTCGAGGTGACTCGGTTCGACGACTTCTCGGCGTTCTGGACGGTGCGCGGGTGGTCGCGGGAAGGGCCGGTCAAGACGCAGTCCCGGATCGACGTGCCCCGCCAGGGAGCCAACCTGTCACCCGGTCGGGTCGCGATCGGTGGTGTGGCCTGGGCGCAGCACACGGGCATCGAGAAGGTCGAGGTCCGGGTCGGCGCCGGCGATTGGACTGCGGCAACCCTCGGCGCGGACCCGTCGATCGACACGTGGGTGCAGTGGTCGGTGCCCTGGGACGCCACCGCCGGCGACCATGACATCGTCGTCCGCGCCACCGACAAGTCGGGCTACACGCAGACGGACAAGCTGGCCGACGTGGTTCCCGACGGGGCCACCGGCTGGCACACGGTCACGGTGGAGGTGGGGCAGTAGCCCTCGGACTTGCTAGTCGACCTCGTCGGCTCGCGCAGCGAACGTGTTGCAGCGCGCCAGGTCGTTGCCGCCGTAGCCGGTGTTGATCCACTCACGGTTCGAGGCGCCGGACCCGTGATCACGATCGCCGTCGTCACCGCCCGGCTCGTCACCGAAGGATCCGGCGACCCGGCTCAGCTGCTGCAGCTTGGTCTCGTCCATCGGGTAGCTCGCGGCGATGGCACCGAGGAAGAGTCCGCCCAGGCAGCTCGCCTGCAGCTCCACGCGGCGGTTGAGCTCAATCCGGTTGTCGAAGTCGTCGTACGACACGTCCTCGAAGGCGTCCAAGGCACCGACCTCGTTCTGGACGTGGTGACCGAACTCATGACCGATCACGATGGCGTAAGCCACGTCGTTGTCGCCGAAGAACCTGCGCATCTGCGGTACATCGGCGTACATCACCTCGTCGCTCGGGCAGTAGAACGCCAGGGTGCGGCCGTCCTCGGGCGAGGCGTTCCCGCACGGTGTGTTGATCGCAGAGTCGAACACCACCAGGCCAGGCTCGGTGTAGTCGTAGCCGGCGCTCTCGATGGGTATGCGCCACTCGTCGTTGAGGCAGCTCATCAGCGCCCGGTAGAAGTCGGTTTGCTCGGCGGTGCCGGCGTCGCCGAGGGCATGAGCCGGACAGTCCCCGTTGGCCAGACCGCCTTGGGCATAGAGCGTGTTGGCGTCGAGCACGGCACGCGCGTTGCTGGTGTCCACCGGGTTGGCGTTGGGGTTGCTCGCCCGGGCCGGCGAATGGTCGACAGCAACGGAGTCGCTTTTTGCGCCGACGGCACCGGTCATGGCGTTGACGAGCACAAGCACGAAGACAACCGCAGCCAAGACACCGATGAGGGCCAGCGAAACTTTCGCGCCCGTATGGCGCCGGGGCGGCACCGGGGCCCAGCCGTAGCCCCATTGGGGATGCTGGTAGGCGCCGTGGCGTTGCGGCGGGGGATACGTCAGGCGGTACTTCTGATCGGCCTGCGGCGGGTAGGCGGCCCGCGGCGGGTAGACCTGTCCCTGGCCATGTCTGTCGTAGCTCTGCCGGTACTCCTGCGGGACATAGTGGTGCGCGGGCGCGCCGGCGTACGGCGCAGGCGCGGGCGGACCGTACGGCGCGGGTGGGCCGTAGGGCGCCGGCTGCGGAGACGGCTGGGTCTGGTGCGGGGTGGGCTGCTGCGACTGAGGGAGCGGTCGCCCGTAGCCGGGATGCTGGCCATGATGGTGCGCCGGCAACGGCGGGGTCGGGGGCGGCCTCTGAGTCAGCGGAGGGGTCGGCTGTTGCGGGCGCTCGATCCGGCGGACCTGGTTGCGGAATCCACCCGGTGCGCGCTGGTATCCCGGTGGGGCAGAGGGTGGGGGCAGGATGCGTGCGGGAGGCAACGGCCGGGTCGATTCCGACTCGGGCATCGGTGCCTCCTCTCCTGGTCTCACTGCGCTTGTCCCGCCGGGTGTTTCGTGCGGCAGGGGGTGACCCGCAGACTACCCTGGCGAAATGTCACCGAACCCTCCCTTTGTCGATGCGGCGTCCCGGCGCCAGACGTCGCACCGGTCGAGGAGACAACGGCGCGCGCGGGGTGTTTCTTACCCGGGAATCGGGGCGACGATCATCGGGGGCGCCGTCGTCGCAGCCCTCTTCCTGCCTGCCACGACCGCGTCCGCTCGCGACGCGGCGGACCAGGCTCAGATCCAGAGCTACCAGGCGACTGTGCGGGTGGAGAAGAACGGCAGCCTGCACGTCGCCGAGACGGTGGTCTACGACTTCTCGGTGACATCGGCCTCGGCGGTGAAGCGCGAGATCGTTACCCGAGAGAGCTATGACGCCGAGAGCGACCGGGTTTACACGCTCGACAACGTCGTCGTCGATGCCGTGCAGACGGATGTGGACGCCACCATCACCACTGACGGTGGTCGGGCAGCGATAGACGTGGAGTTCTCGGAGCCGCAGACCGACACGGTCACGCTGACGTTCAACTATGACGTTGCCGGTGCCGTGGCCGAGACCGCGGACGGGCTCGAGGTGCGCTGGCCCGTGGTCCAGGGCTTCCAGCAACCTATCGCCACGGCGCGGGTGGAGTGGAACGCCACGGACGTCATCTGGCTGTCCTGCCTCGCGGGGCCTGCGGGTTCGAGCCGCCCCTGCACGATGTCGCAGCTGGTCGACGTGTCGACTCCGACGATGGAGCAGAAGGGCTTGGCATCCGGTGAACAGATGGTGGGAATCCTCGGGCTCAACGCGGACTCCGGGGTCGCGCCCAGCACCGACCTCCAGTCCCGATGGAGCATCGCCCGGTCGTTCACAGCGAATGGTGCGCCGGTGTACGTCGCGCTCGCCGTGCTGCTGTTCGGCCTGCTCTTCCCGACCTGGTTGTGGCTCTCACGCGGCAGAGACACCGCCGGGCGGGAGCCGCGCGAGGTTCGCCCGATGACAGCGATGGGCGACCGGATGCTGTTCTCGCCACCAAGCGCCGTCCGACCCGGCCAGATGGGCACGATCGTGGACGAGCGTGCAGACGTCGTCGACGTCTCGTCCACGATCGTCGACCTGGCAGTGCGCAACTACATCTTCGTCGAGGAGCTCTCGCGGACCCAGCATGGGCGCCACGACTGGATGCTGCGGCGCCGCAACGACGCCGGTGACGAGCTGCTGCCGTACGAACGGGAGGTGTTCGACGCGATCTTCTCCGGCCGGGCCGAGGTCAGGGTGAGTGAGCTCGAAGGGGTCCTGCGCAACCGGATATCCGACGTCCGGGCGTTGATGTACGACGACATGGTCGGTCAGGGCTGGTTCAAGGAGCGCCCCGACGCGGTGCGGAGCCGCTGGACCACGGCAGGCTGGGTGCTGTTGGGGGCCGGGGCCGTGCTCACCGTCGTCCTGGCGCTCGCCAGCTCCTTCGGTCTCGTCGGGTTGTCGGTCGTGATCGCCGGTGCCGCGCTGGCGGCGGTCGGCCAGGTCACCCCCGCGCGCACGGCCAAGGGCAGCAGGGTGCTGGCGGAGCTCAAGGAGTTCCGGGCGTTCCTGGAGTCGCCCGCGGTGGAGGCCATGCCGACCGGGCAGAGGGAGGAGCTGATCTCTCGGTTTTTCCCCTACGCGCTCGTGTTCGGGCTCGGCGAGCGGTGGGCCGACGAGCTCGCGGCGACCGACACCGACGACACCCCCGGCGAGCCTATCTACTGGTACGGCGCTCCAGAGAATTGGCACCTCTCCGACGCAGCACCGACGATGATGCGCCTCACCACCGCCCTCAGCGGCGCGATCGCGACCCGGCGGCTACTCGGCGACTGACCCCGTCAGCTCGCTCGGATCACCAGTTTGCTTCGGCCGGCCGCGTCGGCAGCGGCACGCTGGTCGGGTGGATGACATAGGTGATGCCGCCGGAGTGCGGCACCCACACGTTCTCGAACTGGGTGCGGTCGTAGACCGTGCGGACCTGGTCGTTGCTCGCGATCAGGTGCGAAGCGGGGTCGTTGACGACGACATCACCGTTGTTGGTGAAGCCGACGATCACCATCAGGTGGCCGTTGGTGCCATAGCCGGCGCCGTCGAGCTCGCTCTTCTTGAACGACACCGACACGATCAGCGGGATGCCGGCCTTGATGAACTGCTCGGCCTCGGTCAG
>JACCVZ010000041.1 GCA_013697905.1 Nocardioidaceae bacterium | reverse complement strand
CGACCATGCCCGGGTCCGAGGAATGGCGAACATCACGCCGAGCAGACCGGCGAGCGGGATGAGCAGGACGGTGGCGTGGACGGCGAGCGGGTGCACAGGCAAACCGTTGATTTCGTTGAACATTGTTGGGTGTCCTTTCCTGACTGACCCGCAGCGTCAAGTACCTCACGTGGCCCGACGTCAGGGATAGTGCACCAACGGGCAACTCAAACGCTCGCGTGCGCCCCACCGACGGGCTGTTGAGGCGGTGTCAACGACACGACGGCGCGTCGACATGGCGGTTTGAGGATCACCGCGCCGTACGCTGACCGTCATGCCCTCGGACCACACCGACGACCTCCGGCTCGCGCACGTGCTCGCCGACGACGCGGACTCCTTGACGATGGACCGGTTCAAGGCACTCGACCTGCACGTCGTGACCAAGCCCGACCTGACCCCCGTGAGCGACGCAGACACGCTGGTTGAGGAGGTGCTTCGGAGCTCGCTCAGCCGAACCCGCCCCCGCGACGCTGTGGTCGGCGAGGAGTCCGGCGCCAGCGGGTGGGGCCCTCGCCGGTGGGTCATCGACCCGATCGACGGCACCAAGAGCTATATCCGGGGCGTTCCCGTCTGGGCGACCTTGATCGGTTTGATGGTCGAGGACGAGGTCGTCGCCGGGGTGGTGTCGGCGCCGGCGATCGGCCGACGCTGGTGGGCGTCGAAGGGTCGCGGAGCCTGGAGCGGCAAGTCCCTTTCTGCCGCGCGCCCGTGCCGAGTCTCCGATGTGTCGGGGCTCGAGGACGCCTCGCTGTCGTACTCGTCGCTTAGCGGGTGGGTCGACCACGGCCGGCTCGACGAGTTCCTTGCGCTGGTACGGCGGTGCTGGCGCAGCCGGGCGTACGGCGACTTCTGGTCGTACATGCTGGTCGCCGAAGGTGCAGTCGACATCGCTACGGAACCTTCCCTGCAGCTGCACGACATGGCTGCCCTGGCGGTGATCGTGTCCGAGGCCGGTGGGCGTTTCACCGATCTGACCGGTACCCCAGGTCCGGCCGGCGCGAACGCCCTGGCCACCAACGGGCGTCTGCACGACCAGGCCCTGGCCCTGATCGGCGAGCTTCCCGCCGGATCGGACGACACGCCGGTCTAGCAGCCTGAGACACCCCGCGTCAGGTCGGAGTGCGGCGCCACCACCGCCAGGCAGCCAGCACCGCCGGTCCGGCGACGAGGGCGGCCAGGTCGAACCAGCCGTAACCGCCGGCCGCGCCCGACGGCGGGTTGCCAATAGCCACGATTCCGGTCGGATCTGACCGCTGCCACTCCCAGGTGCCGAGCGTCGTACCGACGACCTCGAGGTAGGTCACCATGACGAACGCACCGATGTAGAGACCCCGGGACGGTCCCCACAGCAAGAAGCCGACAAGGCAGAGATACCAGAACCCGCCGAGAGCGTCCGTGCGCTCCGCCGCCGTGACGCCGTAAGCCGCGTAGCTCCCGCCGACAACCAGAACAAGCGTCATGAGCAGGCGTTCGCGGGCCTGCACCACCGTCATCCGGGCGACCGAGAGCGCGGCGAAGTAGACGAGCCCGTGGCCCGGCGGCACATACATCGGCACGTTGTCGAAGCGATAGACGTACACCTCGAGGACCGGCGAGAAGGTGTATTCGACCGCGGTCGCGAACACCACCACGATGGCGGTCTGCGACCGGACGAGCGCAGACTCCCCGGACAGCAGCACCAACAGCACGCACCACGTGGCCACGCCGAGCAGCCGCTGCATCCACAGCGGCCCGGATGCGTCGACCACCAAAACGCAGCTGATCGTGACGAGGACGACTGCCACTGCCGCCGTCGGCGCGACCGCTTGGCGGGGCACAACCGTACGGTCGTCTCGGGTCAGCGTCACCGGCCCATCTTCGCAGGCCACTCCTCGCACGCCAGTGACAATCGACACCTTCCGCGCACTGCTCAGGGGCACTATCGTCGTGACCTACATCGCGCCTGACTCACCCGTGGAGGCTCACTGTGCGCATCAGCGACGTGCTGAAGTCCAAGTCCGCTGACGTGGTGACCCTGACGCCCGACACCACTGTCCGGGACCTGATCGCGGTCCTTGCCGAGCACAACATCGGAGCAGTGATCGTGAGCACCGACCAGGCCACGGTGGCTGGCATCGTGTCCGAGCGTGACATCGTCCGCCGGCTGTCGTCGGAGACCAACGTGCTCGACACCGCGATCGGCGACATCATGACCGCGCAGGTGCAGACGGCCAAGCCCGACGACTCGGTCGACGACCTGATGCGCATCATGACCGAGCACCGCATCCGGCACGTGCCGGTGGTGGTCGACGGCGCGCTGCGAGGCATCGTCTCGATCGGCGACGTGGTGAAGTCGCGCATCGGCCAGCTCGAGTTCGAGCGGGACCAGCTGGAGTCGTACGTTCACACGCAGTGAGACCGCGCCATCACCGCGTATGTTGTCGTCGAGCGCGCCCGCAACGATCTGCCGCGAGGCCTTCCCACCCGGCTAGGGTGTCGGCATGAAGCTGGACAAGCCCGAGATCGACTTCCCTGACGCGTCACCGCCGAACGAGCTGGAGATCACCGACCTGTCCCAGGGAAACGGTGCCGAAGCCACGGCGGGAGTCACCGTCGTCACCCACTACGTAGGGGTCGCGCACTCGAGCGGGGAGGAGTTCGACGCCTCCTACAACCGAGGCGAACCGCTCGCCTTCCGCCTCGGTGTGGGTCAGGTGATCGCTGGCTGGGACCAGGGCATCCAAGGGATGAAGGTCGGCGGGCGTCGCAAGCTCGTCATCCCGCCCCACCTGGGGTACGGCGACCGCGGTGCCGGCGCGGCGATCGCACCGGGTGAGACGCTCATCTTCGTCGTGGACCTCGTCGACGTCCGCTGAACAGCAAAGGGCCGAGCGGTCAAGGCATGGGCACCGGCAGACGGCGGATCTTTGCTGCTCTGGTCCTTCCTCCTGACGTCGAGGCCCATCTCGACCAGGCAATCGACGGGCTGCGGACGGCGCATGCCGAGCTGCGGTGGGTGCCGTCCCAGCGCTGGCACCTCACGCTCGAGTTCCTGGGTGAGTGCGGTCCGCACGAGGTGGATCGTCAGCTGCGCCGCTGGGAACGCCGCGCCGCCCGGGGATGGCCGCTGGAGCTCAAGCTGAAGGGCGCGGGCGCGTTCCCGCACACCTGGATGGCGCGGGTGCTCTGGACCGGCATCGATGGCGACCTCGTCGGCTGGCGCAAGGTCGCCGCCTACGACCAGCAGGCGCACGTCACCGTCGCGCGAGCACGCGAGCGGACCGAGCTCACTGCCGTCGTCGACGAGCTGTCGTCGTACGCCGGTCCCTCCTGGACGGCGACCGAGCTGGCCCTGGTCGAGTCCCATCTGCGCAGCCGTGGCGAGCGTGGTCCTCGCTACGAACCGCTGGAGACCTTCGAGTTGGGCGGATGAGTATCTGCGTCAGCCCGCCGCCGTCACCAGGTAGGAGGTGCGGCCGACTACCACCTGGTCACCAAAATGGAGCTGCCGTCCGCGGCGGACCTCGACCTCGCCGTTGACCGTCACGAGCTCGGCTCCGAGCAGGCTCTTGACATCGCTGCCCTGGTCGACGGCATCGGCAAGCTTGAGAAACTGGCCGAGCCGAATGGACTCGCCGCGGATCGAGACGTCATGAACACCCATCTCACCATCCTGCCGGTTTCGCCGCCGTTGACGACGACTCCGGCCACCGACGCCTCGCTCAACGGGTGTCGAGGAAGAGGCTGACGCTGAAGGCCGACACCACGAGGAGGGCACCTACCACGGTGACCACCGAGGCCGAGGCGCCGCCGGCGATCAGCAGGAGTGCCGCCAGCCCAACGGCCACCACCACCGCAACGGCGATCTTGGGGTCGTCTCCGATGATGAGGTCGACCAAGAACTGTCCCAGGAGCCGTATCGGCCTCATGACGCCACCCTTTCTCCTGGCCGGGGCGAGGCCGGCTCGCGCCGTCTCCGCAGGGCGGTGATAGCGACCCGTGACCACAGCAGCCAACCAACAAGCAGCACGAGCAGCGCCCAGTCGTGTCCCGGCCAGCTGAGGCTGTCTCGGGATGGGGTGAAGATGCCGAGCCCCTCGAGGGACCAGAAGGTGCCGAACGTGGCCAGCATGAGGCCGACGCCGTACTTCAGGGTGTTCTCAGGGATCCGCGACAGCGGGCGATGGACGAGCACACCCAAGACGAGGACGACAAGAGCAGCCGCGCCCCCACCGACCGAGGCCAGCGGCACGTTGTCAGCGTTGAGACCGAACGTGACGACGATGAACGTCACCTCGACCCCTTCGAGGAACACTCCCTTCAAAGACACCAGGTATCCGAACGCGTCCACGCCCAACACGGTGCGGTCTCCGGCTTGGCGCGCCGCGGCCATCTGCTCGGCGTACTCCTGCGTCTCGTCGTGCGGCGCCTTGAGGCCGGCCGAGCGGAGCACCGCCTTGCGCAGCCACTGGAGTCCGAAGATCAGCATTAGTACGCCGACGACGAGCTGGAGCGCCGATGTCGGCAACCAGCTGGCCAGCGCGTACCCGGCCGCAACGGAGAAGGCGGCGAGGGCGAGCAGCGCAGTGACCGTTCCAGCGATGGCGGACCGCCACCCTCTGGTGATGCCCATTGCCAGCACGATGGTGAGAGCTTCGACACACTCGACGAACGAGGCAGCGAACGTCGAGGAAAGCAGCCCCCAATCAGCAGCCGTCACGCGGCGAGCGTACCCCGGCTGCTCAGCAAGCGGGCTCGAGCTCGGGCGGCGAGGTGCCCGCACCTTGACGGACCAGACGCCTGCATCAGGGGCGGCTCAGGGGCATAACGGGTTGGCGGACCGGCCGACGATTGCGTAGCGTCTTTGCTTGTGGGGGACAGTCACATACCGCTGATGGGGCCGAAGCGACGGGAGGGCCGCTTCGGCCTCCTGGTGTTCGCACGAGCGTGCTCGGGGGCCGAAGGCCGATGACCATCGTCGACGCCCGGACGTCCCACCCTGGCACAGCCAGCCGACCCGATGAAGGGCTTCCGGACCGACTCAGCGGCTGGCTTCCCGCCGCAGGCGAGCTGATGCTCCTCACCGTCTTGTTCGTGCTCTACAAGGTAGGTCGGATGCTGGCCGATGGCAGCGTCAAGACGGCCTGGGACAATGCGTACGAGGTCCTGCACATCGCAGGACACCCTGCACCTGCCGAGCGAGCTCGGCCTTCAGGACTGGTTACTCAACACACACTGGTTGGTCGAGTCCGCGAACATGTACTACGCATGGGTGCATTTCCCTGCCACCGCCCTCTTCTTGGCGTGGACGTACCTACGCCGAGCGGACTTCTACCCAGCCATCCGCAACGAGATGATGCTGATCACGGCGGGAGCCACGATCGGTCACATCGTGTTCCCGCTGGCACCGCCCAGGATGCTTCAGCCGGTGGGATTCGTCGACACCGCCGCCCTGTACGGCCCCGGGGTCTACGGCGCTCCCGACGTCCACAGCTTCGCCAACCAGTACGCCGCAATGCCCAGCTTGCACGTCGCCTGGGCCCTCGTGGTGGGCGGCGTCTTGGCGATGCTGACGCGCAGCAGGTGGCGGTGGATGTGGCTTGCCCACCCCGCCCTGACGATCATCGTCGTCGTCGGCACCGCCAACCACTACTGGATGGACGCGATCGTCGCGATGGCGCTGTTCGTATTGGCGCTGCCCGCCGCCCTGTTCGTCGAGCGGCACCGCCGGCCCGGTCGTCAGGCACAGCAGGCGGCGACGACCCGCAGTCGATTCTTGGTCCGGACGGCACCGCGCTGGCCGCTTCAGCCGGCCGGCATCCCCAGCCAACGCAACGGACCACCCGCACATGGGGCCGGGATTGCGCGGTCGCTACTCAGCGGCCCCGTCGACACCGGGCCGCCTCGCACCGCGTTGCTCAGATCATCGAGGATTGAGCCTCCCGAGCCGGCCCTTCGTCGCTTGGCGCACCCTCCGCGTCGTGGTGGTCAAGCATGGTGGTCTCGTCAAATGGGTCGTCTCCACTGAGCACCCAATGGCCCCGAAAACACCGATCGGGGCCGCCCACATGATCCTCGCGAGCACTCGAAACACCAACCGCTGGAAGTGCCCGATGCCCCGCAGCACGGGCTCGCCGGAGCGTCCCATCGCCTGCACGGCGAACCCGACCCGCAGAGCCACAATGAGCGCCTGCAAGATTTTGCCGGAGGTGAGACTCGAGACCAGCGTGTCGGGGATCGTCTCGAGCAGGAAGTCGGTGGTGGAACCTGCCACCGTCGCCTGGGCCGCTCCTATGTCGTCTCCTGGAGGTGTGCGTCCCGGCCGAATCCCCCAGAACCCTAGCGGCAGATGTGACGTACAGCACATTCCTGGAGGCTCATCTTTGGCCCTCGCCTGCTCGGACGCGGACAGCCCTGGTGCCTACGAGCTCACACTACGCTGAGCGGCAGCGACCGTCCGATGAGGCTGCGGCGTACGACGGGGAGCTCACGCGCGAGGTCGGCGAGCACTACCGCCGCCGCAGACTCCGGGTGTGCGGTGACAACGGGGACGCCCATATCACCCGACGCCCGTGCAGCCGCGTCCAACGGCACGCTGCCGAGCAGCGGCGCGCCCAGCCGGCCGGCGAGGTCGGCACCCCCGTTAGAGCCGAAGATGTCGTTGATCTCGCCGCAGCGGCGGCAGGCCGCCGCGGCCATGTTCTCCACCACGCCGGCGATCGGGAGGCGGGCGTCCAGGGCCATCCTTCCCACCCGAGCTGCCACGTCGACCGCCGCGGCCTGCGGGGTCGTGACCACGAGGAACGCTGCGTCGGGCAGCTGCTCCAGCAACGACATCTGCACGTCGCCGGTGCCGGAGGCAGGTCGACGAGAAGCACGTCGAGGTCGCCCCACGCGACATCGTGGACGAACTGCTCGATCGCCTTGTGCAGCATCGGGCCCCGCCACAACACTGGTTCGTCCTCAGGCACGAAAAAGCCGACGCTCATCAGCTGCACGTCGTGGGCGAGGACCGGAAGCATCATGCCCGCGACAGCAACGGGGGCGTACCGCACGCCGAAGAGCCGCGGCAGAGAGTAGCCCCATACGTCGGCGTCGAGGACACCCACGCGCTGACCTTGCGCCGCCAGGGCGACGGCCAGGTTGGCTGTGACGGTGGACTTGCCAACGCCGCCCTTGCCCGATGCCACCGCGTACACCCGCCGCTGGCTGTTCTGCCGGGACCGGTCCGCGCGGGAGCGAAGCAGCTGACCCACGGCCACCCTCGCCCGCTCGTCCATCACCCGCACGTCGACCGACACGTCGCGGTCTGGTTCGACTGTCCGCACGGCCTGCTCAAGGCGTCTTATCAGCAGGGCCTGTTGGGGGCAGTCGACGACGACCGTCAACAGTTGGATGTGGATCGGACCATGTCGCGGCATCGTCACCTGCTCGACCATGCCGAGCTCCGCCAATGGCAAGGTCATCTCCGGCTCGACGACCGCACCGACAGCACTCGCGACGGCCTGTCGTCGGTTGTCCACGTCGGCGCTCCCACGATCGGTCAACGCCCAACCCCGCCAGCTCATTGCGGGTCCACCCGATAGGCGCGACGCACGGGCATGACCGGTCGCATCATGAACTCTGGTCGTCGCTGGTTGTCCGGTCCCAGAGTGGCCCGGGTCTGTGAGAGCCACTCCTCGTACACCCGCCTCGACAGTGCGGTGTCGACGAACACGTCGCCGTACTCGTCGCCGTCACAGGCCCGCTCCAACCGGACGTGTTGGAGCCAGCAGTGCATTCCCGACCACGGGTCCGGCTGCACCGGGAAGGTGAGGTTCTGGTGGACGCCGGGGTCGTCCCAGCTGATGCGTCCCGAGTCGGGGTCGGTCGACTCGAAGGATCCGACCCCTGAGACGTAGCGCAGGAACCAGCTCGAGTCGCCCTGCGGGTGGCTGAGGTCGACGCGGCCGGTGACCCACCGGCTGCCCTCACCGTCGCGCAGCCGCCATCTACCCATGTGATGCGACAGCGCGCAGACGCCGGGGCGGATCGCCTCGGTGGACCAGACGCGGGCGACGAAGTACCCGATCCGGGTGTTGATCCTCACCAGGTCGCCGGTGCCGACTCCGTGCCGTCGGGCGTCTTGGCTGTTGAGCCACAGCGGGTGCGAGTTGCTCAGCTCGTTGAGGTACTTGGCGTTGCCGGATCTCGTGTGGATCAGAGTCGGCAGCCTGAAGGTGGGCACCAGGACGAGGTCGCCGGCCTCGAGGTCGATCTTGCGCCAGGCGACGTGCGACTCGATGTAGCCCGGGGTGGCATGCTCCTCCCACCCCCAGTCACGCATCGACGGCGAGTAGATCTCCAGCTTGCGCGACGGCGTCAGCCATCCGAACGTCTGCGTCCCGTCATCGTGCTCGACCCCTACTGCGCCGGCCTCGCCGACGAGCGGCACCTGGGTGTCGAGCGTGACCGGCTTGCGGAGCACTCCCTCGTGGTCGGCGGCGGCGCCGTCGAGCTCGTCCGACGTCAGCGGCCTCTCGTCGATGCGATAGACGTCGGATTGGATCTCGACGACCCCGAACTTGCGCATGTACTCCAGCGGGGTCAGCCCGAGCTCTGCTGCCTTCTCCGGCAAGCCCGGCACGTTGTTCTCGAAGATGAACCGGTAGTACTCGTCGACGGTGACCTTCTCGCCTGGCCGGTACGGCGACTCGAAGTACTGACGGATCCCCATGGCGCCGTCCGGGTCGATGCGCCACGACAGCTCGAACCAGAACTCGTTCTCCTCCCAAACCTCGCCAGGGTTGACGTCTCTGGTGTCGGCGAACTCCTTGCCGAGCTTCTCCATCGCGACCCTGCGTACCGGCTGCCGGAAACCGAGCCAGGTGCCCGCATGCGTCTCGTAGGAATGCGTGTCGTGGCGCTCCGCCGAGTGCCCCATCGGCAGCACGTAGTCAGCGAACTCCGCGGTCTCCGACCAGGTCGGAGTCAGCGCGACGTGGCAGCCGACCAGATCCTCGTTGGTGAGCGCCTCCATCCAGCTGAACCCGTCGGGGTTGGTCCAGATGGGGTTGTAGACACGGGAGAAGTAGACATCGAGCTTGCCCCGGCCGTCCTTGAGGAAATGCGGCAGCAGCATCGACAGCTCGTTCGTTGCCAGTGGGTACTCGCGGGGCCAGGTGAGCTCGTTCCAGCGGTCGTGGCCACCCGGCATGTTCGGGCCGTGCGGGATGAACTTGTCCCAGCCGTTGGGGCTCGTCCCGCCCTTCGTGCCGACGCTTCCAGTGAGGGCCACCAGGAAGAACAACGCCCGGGCAACCATCCAGCCGCCGTAGTTGCCCGCGGCGGCCGAGCGCCATACGTGCGCCGACAGCCGCCCATCGGACTCCGCGACGATCTCGGCGATCTGCTGCACCTGCTCGACCGGGATCTGCGCCTCCTCGGCTGCGAACTCGAACGTGTAGCGCGCGTAGTCGTCGGTGAGCCGGTCGAGGAAGGTGT
>JACCVZ010000372.1 GCA_013697905.1 Nocardioidaceae bacterium | reverse complement strand
GGGCATCATCATCGCCAGAGGAGCGCTGCCTCCCTTCATCGTCACACTCGCGGGGCTGCTGCTCGCCCGCGGTCTGCTGCTGGCGCTGACAGTCGAAGGCGCGACCACCTACAAGGTGCCGGCGGGTTCTGCGTTCCGTGAGGTGGCACAGGGGCGGCTCCTCGGCGTCGCGTTCCCGGTTTGGTTCGTGATCATCTTGTTCCTCGTCGGCGGGCTGATCCTGCGACGCACGTCCTTCGGTGCTTCAGTGCTCGCGATCGGTGGCCAAGAGGACGCTGCGGCGCTGATGGGGTTGCGGGTCACGAGAACCAAGATCATCACCTACGTCGCGTCGGGGTTCCTCGCCGCGCTCAGCGGAGTGCTCATCGCGTCCTACACCTCGTCGGGTGTGACCATCCTCGGTGTCGGCACCGAGCTGGACGCCATCTCGGCCGTCGTGCTGGGTGGCACCCTGCTCACCGGCGGCGCCGGAACGGTGCTCGGCACCCTGGTCGGCGTACTGCTGCTGCAGGTGATCAAGAACGTCATCAACCAGATCGGGAGCCTCGACTCCGACTGGCAGGCGGTCGTGAGCGGCACGATCCTGCTCGTCGTCGTCACCGTGCAGCAGTACCTGGCGCGCATCGAACGCCGCTGAGGTCTTGGCACGGTCTACGTCAGCGCGTCGGGATATCGCTCCACGTGACGCCGTCGTCGGTGGACACCCAAGCCCGGCTGCTGCGGTAGCCGTAGATCGCGGGCGTGCCGTTGACTGGGTAGGGTGCGCTTGCTCTGATCCGGAAGCTTGTTGTCTCATCGCCGCAGTGGTTTCAAGGCAGCCACCAAGGCCACGTGGGTCAGGGGTGAGGTCGACGGCCTGGCCCGTGGGCGCCAGCTTGTGTTGGGGGCCGGAGTGACGTTTCATCCGGCGCCAACGACTGTGATGGACATTCACCGCGACGCGGTAGAGCCACGCTTGCGGATTGTCGAGCTTGCGGAAGGCAGAACCTTGCGCCACTGCACGGACGAACGCCTCCTGGACAACGTCCTCCGCAGTGGGAAGCTCACCGCACACCACGAAGAGCTGACCGACGAGCCTGCGATAGGACAACGCGTAGATCTCGTGAACAAACTCTTCGTTTGTCACCGAGCCTCCTTGCCGTGGGCAACTCCGAGAGGGGCGCTACTGCAGACCCGACTCCCGGGGGGCGGACCCGGTTGCATCGGCTCACACTCTCCGCGCGCTGCTCAAGGAGCGGAGGGGCTTTGGCATGATGATGCGCATGTCTTCGAGCTCCCCTGGTCCCGCCCGCCCGCGGGTATTGTCCGGCATCCAGCCGACCGCCGACTCGTTCCATCTCGGCAACTACCTTGGCGCGCTCCGCCACTGGGTGTCGATGCAGTTCGACCATGACGCGTTCTACTGCATCGTCGACATGCACGCGATCACCGTCGACTACGACCCGCAGATCCTGCGCGAGCGCACACTCGGCTCGACGGCTCAGCTGATTGCGATGGGGGTCGATCCCCGTCAGTGCACGCTGTTCGTGCAGTCGCACGTCCCCGAACATGCCCAGCTGGCCTGGGTGATGGGCTGCCTCACCGGCTTCGGTGAAGCGGCGCGGATGACGCAGTTCAAGGACAAGACCGCCAAGGGAGGTCAGGACCGGGCGACCGTCGGCCTGTTCACCTACCCGGTGCTGCAGGCCGCCGACATCTTGCTCTACCAGGCCGATCGGGTGCCCGTCGGTGAGGACCAGCGCCAGCACCTGGAGCTCACTCGCGACCTGGTCGGCCGCTTCAACCACCGCTTCGGCGAGACGTTCACCCTGCCGGAGCCGCACATCATCAAGGACACGGCGAAGATCAGCGATCTCCAGGAGCCGACGGCGAAGATGAGCAAGTCGGCGTCCTCCAACGCCGGCATCGTCGACCTCCTCGACGAGCCGAAGACGTCCGGCAAGAAGATCCGCTCGGCCGTCACCGACTCCGGGCGGGAGGTGTACTTCGACGAGGTCGAGAAGCCTGGGATCTCCAACCTGCTCACGATCTACTCCGCGCTGAGTGGCAGGACAGTCGAGGACGTGGCGGCCACGTACGACGGTAGAGGTTACGGAGACCTGAAGAAGGACCTGGCGCAGGTGGTCGAGGACTTCATCACACCGTTTCGCGCGCGCACGATCGAACTGCTCGAGGACCGCGCTGAGCTGGACGCGATCCTGCGCGAAGGAGCCGCACGAGCAAGATCGGTGGCGAGCGAGACCCTCGCCGACGTCTACGAACGTATCGGTTTCGTTCCGGCCACGCCGTCGGAGTCCAGCCGCTAAGGTCACCGCGTGCCCACGATCGGTGTCGCCATCGCCATCCCCGAGCCGTGGGCAGGCGTCCTGCAGCAGCACCGCGCGGCGTTCGGTGACCAGGCGGCCGATGCGATTCCCACGCACATCACGCTGGTTCCGCCGACGGAGGTGACGGTCCAGCAGTCCGAGCTCGAGAGACACCTCTGCGACGTGGCAGGCCAACATGCCGCGTTCTGGCTGCGACTGCGGGGCACCGCGACGTTTCGACCTGTCTCTCCAGTGGTCTTCGTCGCCGTGACCGAAGGCATCTCCGCGTGCGAGTTGTTGTCGGAGGCGGCCCGCAACGGCGCTCTCAGGCAACAGCTGGAGTTTCCCTACCACCCGCACGTCACGGTGGCCCATCACCTCGACGATGCTGCCCTCGACCAAGCCTTCGAGACGTTACGCGACTTCGAGGCCGCGTTCGAGGTCGTCGACTTCCACCTTTACATCCATGGAGACGACGGTGTGTGGCGCCGCGTCCGGACCTTCCGGCTGAGCGCACCGCCAGATTGACCGCTGCCGTCGCGTCGCGTCTGCGAGTGCCTGGCGTCGACGTCGGGTACGAAGGAAACATGGCAGCCGACCCGCAGTCCATGGGCGACAAGATCAAGGCACGGATCGCGCAGGTGCGTCAACGGTCCCCTCTCGCCGACCACCTCATGCGTATGGTCGAGCACTACGGCAAGGTCGAGGGCAACCTGCTCGCTGGCGCGGTGACGTACTTCGGGTTCTTGTCATTCTTCCCGATCCTGGCTCTCGGCTTCGCCGTCATCGGCTACGTCAGCATCGCCTATCCAGGTGCACGCGACTCCCTCATCACAGCGATCGAGTCGATCTTTCCCGGCATCGTCAGCCCGACCCAGGAAGACGGCAAGATCAGCCTGGCTGACATCGAGAAGGCCAAGGCCGCGGCTGGGGTCATCGGTTTTGTCGGTGTGCTGTACTCCGGGCTCAACTGGCTGTCGGGACTTCGGACCGCACTCCAGGACGTCTTCGTGATCCCTGAGGCCAAGGTGCGCAACTTCGTCGTGGGCAAGGCGCTCGACCTGCTGGTGCTCGCCATCCTGGGTGCCGTGCTGATCGTCTCTGTCGGCCTCTCGGGTGTCGCCCAGGGCATCACCGACAAGATCCTCGACTTCGTCGGCCTGTCGTCCGGGGGCATCGGCGCGGTGCTCGTCTGGGTGATCGGCTTCGCCCTCGGCCTGGCCGCGAGCACGCTGCTCCTCTACGTGATGTTCCGGCTGCTCGGCGAGCCACGGGTCGGCAACGGTGCGCTCTGGCAGGGTGCCCTGCTCGGTGCTGCCGGCTTCGAGGTCCTCAAGCTGCTGGTGATCTACGTGCTGGGCGGCGTCGGAGGCAGCGCCTTCGCCCCGCTGGCCATTGCGATCACGCTCGTTGTCTGGATCAACTACTTCTCGCGGCTCATCCTGTACGGCGCCTCGTGGGCCTTCACGTCGGACCCCCTGACTGCAACCCAGGTGGCCACCTCCGAGGCTGACGTGCTGCTCGGAGCGGGGGGTGCCGAGCACCGCACGTTGGCCACCCGTGCGCGACCGGCCACCGACACGGGCGCAGGCTCCGTCACCGGACCACCCGAAGACGAACCTGAGCCGTCGCGAGGAAAGTTCGACCCCGGCAGCGCGGTCGTCGGGGCGGCGGTGGGCGCCGTCGTCGCGCACCTGCTGCGCGAGCGTGACTGAAGGCGGGAGAGGATGACGAGGTGAAGTTCACCCGCAGCCACGCCTTGCTCTTCCTCGCC
>JACCVZ010000028.1 GCA_013697905.1 Nocardioidaceae bacterium | reverse complement strand
GCGGAGCCGAGACGACGATGGGTACGTCGACACCCGCGTCCTTGGCGGTGGCCATCATGGAAACACTCCCTGCACGATGTACTGCTGCCCCTGTGCGTAGCCGTCATAGAAAATCAAGTCGGCCTTGTCTCGTCGAGCTTGGCGAAGGCGCGGTCGAAGTCAATCAGGTAGAGGTCGTCGCGAGATGCACCGTCCGCCATCAGCGCGATCTCCGCGGTGCCAGCATAGATCGACTTCGGGAACGTCCGCTTGCCTGGGAACTTCTTCGTGTCGAAGAAGTCGACCCAGGTGGCGGGGATATTCGGTGTCCTTCGACCAGCCCATCACGACGCTGTAACCGTAGGACCCGCCTCGTAGTCCTGATACTTTCTCGTCGACGAGGTCGCATCCGCGTACCCAGTGGGCCAGCTCCGCAGGTGCCAGCTCCGCCTGGACGAGCTGCAGCCAGCCACATCCGCCGACGGCACGAGAGGCAGACGTGATCGGCGCGACCTTTGCACGCTGATAAGTCGAGCGACCTGGCCCATGCAGGTCGAGATCCCGGTCGACGTCCTTGAGGCGCCGTACCGGCCGCGCCGGCAACCACCCCGCCCGCAGCAGAGTTCCGGGTCCCCTGACAGAAGCACGGATTGCGAAGGGGGAAACTGCAGGACGGCTCAGGCGAGGGCGTCGGCGGAGGTGACCGGAAGCTCGCACACGAAGTGTTGGCAGGGGTACGCCGCCGAGTGACCGCCCACCAGGGTCCGGTGCTCCAGCAACGAGACGACGGCCTGCAAACCGTCACCGACCGCGACAACCTGGCCCGGGTGCGGGAGACAGAGCGCGGCCCTGACCAGAGCTGCCCGCTCGTCGCCTTCAGGCCCCACCACCGCTACCTGGCGTGGGCCGTCGGCGATCGCCTCCAACCCCGCCAACGTCTGACCAGCGAACCGTGGCGCCCGCTCGGCCAACCCTGACAGCTGCTCGGTCAGACGCGCGGCGGCGTCGGCGTACCGGTCGTCGCCGGTCAGTCCCGCCATCGTCGTGAGCACGGTCAGCGTCATGCCCTGGCCCGAAGGGGACGCATTGTCAGCCGGGTCCTGCGGCCGCTTGAGCAAGGCTTCGGCGTCCCCAGCAGTGTCGAAGTAGCCGCCCTTGCCGTCCGGGAACTGTGCCAAGACCTGCTCGACCAGCGCCGTCGCCCGGTCAGCCCAGGCGGCCTCCCCGGTAGCGGCGAAGAGGGCGAGGAACCCGTCGGCGACACAGGCATAGTCCTCGAGCACTCCGGCGGGAGACCCCACGAGTCCGTCACGCGACACCCGGCGCAGCCGACCGTCGTCGCCCAGGTGCACGTCGACAAGCAGTTGGGCAGCCGCCCGCGCGCTCGCGACGAAGCGGGGCTCGTCGAATACCACGCCGGCCTCGGCGAGGGCAGCGATCGCCTGCCCGTTCCATGCCGCCACCACCTTGTCGTCGCGCGCCGGTCGCACCCGGCCCTCGCGATCCCTGGCCAGCCGCATACGGATGTTTATGAACCGATCGAGGTCAGTAGGGTCGGCGTCGAGCCGCAGCGTCGACGTACCGCGTTCGAAGTTTCCACCCGCCCGCAGACCGAACGAGCTGATCGCGAAGCCGCCGTCGTCCTCCCCCAACGTGTCGACCAGCTGCGCCGGAGTCCAGACGTAGAAGACGCCCTCCTCGCCCTCGGAGTCGGCTTCGAGAGCGGACGCAAAACCACCCTCGACAGTCACCAGCTCACGACCAAGGAAGTCGGCGGTCTCGCGCGCCACCCGCGCGGCGAGCTCGCTACCGGACTGCCGCCACCAGTGCACGTACACGCGCAGCAGCAGGGCGCTGTCGTAGAGCATCTTCTCGAAGTGCGGGACGTCCCAGTGAGCGTCGACGCTGTAACGGGCGAAGCCGCCACCGAGCTGGTCGTAGAGCCCTCCGCGGGCCATCGCCTCGAGCGTGCGCTCCGCCATCCGAAGCGCCTCGGTGTCGCCGGTGCGCGCAGAGCGTCGGAGCAGGAACTCACACACCATGGACGGCGGGAACTTCGGTGCCGGCCCGAAGCCGGCGTGCGTCTCGTCGAAGGAGCCCCGCAGCACCTCGACCGCGTGTGCGCCGATGTCGTCGACGGAGTGCGGAGGCATCGCGTGGGTTCGAGACAGGTGGCCGGCGATGTCCCTCCCCACGCCGACGATCTCGTCGCGGCGGTCGCGCCATGCGGTGGTGATCGCCTCCAGCACTTGGCGGAACGCCGGCATACCGTGCTTGGGCTCACGCGGGAAGTAGGTGCCGGAGAAGAACGGCTGGGCATCACCGGTGAGCACGCACGTCATCGGCCAGCCGCCGTGGCCGGTCATCGCCTGGGTCGCCTCCATGTAGACCGCGTCGATGTCCGGTCGTTCCTCGCGGTCGACCTTGACCGCCACGAAGTGCTCGTTGAGGTAGTCGGCTGTGTCGGCGTCCTCGAAGGACTCATGCGCCATCACATGGCACCAGTGGCACGCGGCGTAGCCGACCGACAGCAAAACTGGTGTATCACGGCGTCTTGCTTCAGCGAACGCTTCAGGCCCCCAC
>JACCVZ010000334.1 GCA_013697905.1 Nocardioidaceae bacterium | reverse complement strand
GACGAGGTGAAGGCCGTCGCGGACGCGGTCACCGGTCGTTGGGACGAGGACGGTGTCGCGCAGGCACTGGCCGACTGGCTGTGACGCGAGGCGGCCCCTGCGCAAGCGGTGCAACCACGTCAGGTTTCTGGGTCACACCCGAGGGTATCCGCGCTCGACTGCGAGAGAAAGTTTCGAACTGGACCAAGCTATGGCGGTGACTGGCAGTATGGGGACGAGCGAACGGCGAGTGTACGGCGGGGTCGGGCGCTCACCGACGGCTTGAGGCGTCACGCACCACGTGGTCGCCACCACGATGACAACGGGGGTTGGCTTGAGCGGTGGAACGGATGCGCGCGCACCTGCGCTGGGCAACGACGTCACCTACACGCCGTGTGCCACGAACGTCGAGCTCTACCTGCACCCCTTGCTCGAAGAGCCGCCGGAGAAGGCCACCGCAGCACACGAGACCTGGCGAGAGTACGAGTCGCTCGTGTGCACCGCTCGTGCTGCGTGTTCGGAATGTCGGCTCCTGGCCGACTGGTTGTTCAAAGCGGTGGCGCAGACCGACGTGGCCGGCTACGTCGGCTGCACGCCGCCCAGGGAGCGCCAGCAGATCCGCAAGCTGATCGGCGTCAAGGTCGAGGCCGAGGACTTCGACTCGCTCGCCGGAGCCAGGGGATCTCGGCAGCCGGTGGACCACGCCGACGTGCTGCGGATGCGCGCGCAGCATCCGGATGACTCACTTGAACAGATCGCCAGCCGGCTCGGGTGCTCGCTGTCGACGGTCAAGCGGCATCTGCGCCGGGCTCGCAGCCAAACGGGCTGGGGTGCTGACCCTGCGGCGCCGTCGGTGAAGGTGCCCACGATGGACGACGTCTTCGACGCGTTCGAGCAGGTGGTGGAAAGCAACCGCGCCGAGTCACGGGTCTGCTGACCTGCCCGACCGACTTGTCAGGTCAGTTGGACACCCCTGAGTCACCCGCGCCCTGACAACTCGGTCAGGTTTGTGGCATGACGACGGTGAAGATGGCGTCAGACGTCGGCTCGGCGGAGCCGCCCTCGGGCTCGACGGTGATCGCGATGCTGTCGGCGGTGAAGGCCGCGTCGGTGAGGGCCACGATCGACTGGTGGCCGTCCGGGCTGAACGTGCCCGCGGGTTCCGGATCACCGTTGATCGTCCAGGCCTCGTAGACCTTGTTGTCCGGCAGGTCGGGAAGGCCACTGGCCACGAACATCGCCTTCCCCTGCTTCTTCGACAACACCACGGTCCCGGTGTGGTCGGTCTGGGGGAAGCGGCCTGAGACGGTGCGGACGTCGTCGGCACTCAGCAGTGCGGCCAGCTCGGTGCGCTGGCTGCGGGCCTGCTCCGCCAGCTGCTCGGAGTTGTCGGCGTCCTGGTTCGCCTGGTAGGCCCAGCCGCCGAAGCCGACAGCGGCCACGACCGCGGCGGCGGCCAACATGGACGTCGCAAACCTGCGCCGGCGTGACGGCCGGAACGCGACGACGTTTTTGTCTGTTCTCGACGCGCCTCGGTGAGAGGTGCGCTCCAGGGCGGGCTCCTGTGCGGTCTGCGCGATCTGGTTGAGTACGGCTGCGCGCAACCGGGCGGGCGGCTCGGCCGCGACCGTCGCCGACAACGCCGAGGCTACTGCGCGGACGTCGATCACGTCGGCGCTGCACGCGTCACACTCGATGAGGTGGCGCTCGAACTCGCGAGTCTCTTGTGATGTCAGGGCGCCAATGACGTAGGCATGCGCCTGGGAGTGCAGGTCGTTCATGAGGCCGCCTCTCCTAGGTGTGTGCGTAGTCGTTGCATGGCATCGCGGATCCGGGTCTTGACGGTGCCGAGCGGCACCTGGAGAAACTCGGCTACCTCTCGTTGTGTCTTGCCCTCGAAGTAGGCAAGCTGTACGGCGGTGCGTTGTCCCTCGGAGAGCTTCTCCAGGGCGGCGCGCACGCGCAGCCCCTCGTCGTTGGCGACCACCTGGTCCAAGGGGTCCGGCGCTAGCCGGCCGGTCCCTGCTTCGAAATGGCGTTGCTCGCGGTGGGTGCGCCGCTCGGAGGAGCGCACCCGGTCCACAGCCCGGCGGTGGGCGATGGTGTTCAGCCAGGCAGACACCGAGCCTTGCTTGACGTCGTACTTCGGGGCCTGCTTCCAGGCCTCGACGTAGATCTCCTGGGTCACTTCTTCAGCTTGAGCGTGATCTCGCAGGACGTGCAGCACGATCCCGAACACGTTGCGGACAGTGGCGTCGTAGAACCGGGCGAAGGCCCGCTCGTCTCCTGCGCTGACCTTGGCCATGAGCGAGGGCAGCTCGTGCGCGGGTGCGGTGGGTGACGGCATGGTTACCACTGTAAGTCGTGGCCTCGCTTGAGCCGAGAACAAGCGAGGCGCCCACGCGGGAGGAAGTGTGACCGTTGTCATGGAGAGGACTACCTTCTGGTTCGGGGAGGAGCCGCGCGATGCACGCACGACCCCTCCCCGGGCTTCAGAGAGATTCGCTCACTGCATCGACGGCGGCGTGAGCACCGTGTCGATCAGGTAGACGGTGGCGTTCGCAGTCTGCACGCCGCCACAGATCACCTTGGAGTCGTTGACCATGATGTCGTCGCCGGAAGAGCTTGTCGTTCTCACCGAACGTGCGGATCGCCCAGTCCTTCACGGCGCCGGGAGTCGCGTCGATGACACGACCCCCGACGGCCGTGATGGGCGTGGGTGCTCCACCAACGAGGACCGAAACAAGAAATGACGCGCCAACTCCGGCCGCAGCCGAAAGGAGGCCAGCTGCTGCACCGAGGGGAAAGCGGGCGCGTCGCGTGGTGGGGGGCACACGGGGGATTCGGTGCTGCGTCCGATTCGGATTGGACTTTTCTGCACCGAATTGTCAGGACCACCCGGGCCCAGGGTGAACCCTAGAGGTACATACCCCGGCTGGGGTCCCCGGACTCGTCCGGGCGTTGGCCTTCGGGTCGACCGGGGCCGGGCATGGACCCCGGCGGCAGCGCACGACGCATCTGCTCGAGCTGGGCGCGGGCGGCCATCTGCTGTGCGTAGATCGCGGTCTGGATGCCGTGGAAGAGACCCTCGAGCCAGCCCACCAGCTGGGCTTGGGCGATCCGCAGCTCGGACTCGCTGGGGGTCTGCTCCTGGAACGGGAGACTGAGTCGCTCCAGCTCCTCGACGAGCTCCGGGGCGAGGCCCTGTTCGAGCTCCTTGATCGAGGCGTGATGGATCTCTCGGAGGCGGATGCGGCTGGCCTCGTCGAGCGGCGCGGACTTCACCTCTTCGAGCAACTGGCGGATCATGCTCCCGATGCGCATTACCTTGGCGGGTTGCTCGACCAGGTCGGAGATGTGGCTGCCGTCGCTGCTCTCGTCGTCGGGCCCTCCGGCGACTCCCATGCCACCCTGCCCGACGATCACGACGCGCGGGTCGCCGTTCTGCTGGTCTTCTGTGGAGCTCTCGGAAGTCATGGCTCCTACCCTACGTGGTGAGCAGCACCTTGCCGACGTGACTGCTGGCCTCGACTATCTCGTGCGCGGACCGGACGTCGTCGAGCCGGAAAGTCTCGTGCACGATCGGACGGATCTTCTTCTCCACCACGAGCGGCCACACGTTCTGCTCCACGCTCGCGACGATGGCAGCCTTGCCGGCAGCTGGACGCGATCGCAGCCCGGTCGCGATCACCGCACCTCTCTTGCCAAGCAGCTTGCGTAGGTCGAGCTCGCCTTTTGCCCCACCCTGGAGGCCGATGATCACCAGCCGCCCTTCGGTCGCCAGGGCGTCGATGTTGCGCCCGAGGTAGCTTGCGCCCATGTTGTCGAGGATCACGTTTGCGCCCGCCTCGTCGAGACGGCGCACCTCCTCGACGAAGTCCTGCTCCCGGTAGTTGATCGCAACATCTGCTCCCAGCTCCCGGCAGCGCGCGGCTTTGTCCTCCGAGCCGACGGTCGTGACCACTATGGCACCGAGGGCGTGCGCCAGCTGGATCGCCATCGTGCCGATGCCACCGCCGCCACCGTGCACAAGGAAGATCTCACCAGGCTGGAGGGCCGCCAGCATGAACACGTTGGACCAGACCGTGCAGACCACTTCGGGCAGTGCCGCCGCCTCGACCAGGTCGATGGAGGCCGGGACCGCCAGTAGCTGCCCGATCGGTACGGCGACCCGGTCGGCGTACCCACCGCCCGCAAGCAGTGCGCAGACCCGGTCACCGACGCGCCAGCGGTCCACCCCCTCCCCGACCGCCTCGACCGTGCCGGAGCACTCCAGGCCGAGGATGTCGGTCTCGCCCGGCGGTGGAGGGTAGAAACCCTGCCGCTGCTGGAGGTCGGCGCGGTTGACCGCGGAAGCTGCGACCGCTACGACGACCTGCCCGGGCTCGGCCACCGGGTCGGGGAACTCTCGCACCTCCAGGACCTCAGGGCCTCCGTCTTCTCGACACACCACTCCACGCATGGCCCCAACCATAAGCGCTGGGAGTGCAGCGGTCAGTCGGCGTCGGACGCACGTTGGGTGCGTCAGTCCTTCTGGGTGGCCAGCTCGGTTGCGATGTCGATGCAGTCGGCGATGTCGTCGTTCGAACCGCCTCGCATCGCCGCGGCGTACCCCACCAGGAAGGTGGTCAGCGGCGCCGCCGGCCGCTCGATCTGGTGGGCGGCGTCTCGGGCGAGGTCGAGGATCGGGTCGATATCGACCTCGAGCTCCAGCCCCAGCGCGTCGCTGAGCTGCTCGGACCAGCTCGTCAAGCTCATCGTTCCTCCAAGATGTCGCGAGAGCGGACCACGTCTGCCCAGGTGTCGCAGTCCAGCGTGGTCTCAGAATCGGCTCTGGTCTCGATCAGCGTCAAGTGGTTCGTCAAAGCCCACATCGACGCGCCGTGCGGATCGCCGAGAGCGTCGTACGCCGCGCGGAGCGAGACAGTCCGGTATGCCGCCGCCAGCGGTTGACGGCGACCCGCCGGGTCGACGAGCACGGCACCGTCCGCCGCTGGGTTGTCGCCGACGACCTCCACCAGATGGGTGACGTGATCGTTGGTCAGGAACGGCATGTCACAGGCCAGTGCGACGACGATGTCGGCGTCGACCCGCGCCAACCCAGCGGCCAGCGCGGCGGCCGGGCCGCCGCCGACTGGGTCCTCGGTGGTGCCCACCACTTCGGGTGGTAGTGGCCGGCTCGGACCGACGACCACGGTCTGCCGAGCGGCGACGACGGCCTCGAGGGCGCGACTGAGCAAACTGCGGCCACCGACGTCGAGCTTGCCCTTGTCCACTCCGCCGAGCCGCGTACCTCGACCACCGGCAACCACCACTGCGTCGTACGCCACCATGCACCGAATTCTCGCACTGGCAGACTGGACCCATGCGTACTGCCGTGGTCCAGCTCGAGGCCTCAACCGACGTCGACGTCAACCTTGAGGCGATCGGCCACCACCTGGAAGACGCCGCCGGTGCCGGCGCGCAGCTCGTTGTCCTCCCGGAGGCGTCGATGCACGACTTCGGCGCTCCCGATCTGCCGTTGGGACCGGTCGCCCAACCGCTCGACGGGCCGTTCGTGGTCTCGGTCGGTGAGCTGGCGCGCAAGGCCGGCGTCACCGTGGTGGTGGGAATGTTCGAGCGCTCCGAAGATCCGGCCCGTCCGTACAACACACTCGCCGTGCTCGGTCGCGACGGCGATGTCGTGCATCGCTACCGCAAGGCGCACCTGTACGACTCGTTCGGCTATCGAGAGTCCGACCGGCTCTCCGCCGGCCCCTTTGAACCGGTAGTGGTCCCGATGGGGGAGTTCACCCTCGGTCTGATGACGTGCTACGACCTGCGATTCCCCGAAGTCGCGCGGGCCTTGGTCGACGAGGGCGCCGATGTGCTCGTCGCACCGTCCGCGTGGGTGCGCGGACCGCTCAAGGAGGACCATTGGACCACGCTGCTGCGGGCCCGGGCGATCGAGAACACGGTGTACGTCGTCGGCGCCGGTCAGACCGGGAAGACATACGTCGGTCGGAGCGCGGTCGTCGACCCGATGGGGGTGCCGGTTGCCTCGATGGGCGCCGAGCAGGGTTACGCAGTGGCCGACCTGCGCTCCTCCTACATCGCCGAGGTCCGTCGCAGCAATCCTTCGTTGGCGAACCGTCGGCTCTAGGGCTCCCACCGGGCTCTGTATCGCCCCGCGCTGGCGGCAGCCGGCGTGGGCGGCCAAGGGGGGCGCCGCCGAGCTCGCGCAGAGACGTGATCGCGCCGAGTCGCTGCGTGCGATAATTCCCCCGCGCGGGAGCCCGGAGCTGTCCGCCCCGGACACCCGCCGTCTGTGAATTCTTGCCGAACCCGAGGGACATGACGTGACCGAGTCCAGCCACGACTCGTCGCCCGAGCCTCGAACGCGGCTGACCGGGCAGGGTCGTAACAGCGCCGGGCGACGTGGGCGTCACACACACACGCGGAAGGGCGGCGTCCCCGAACCGCAGCCGGCCAACACATCCGAGAGAATCGGTCTGCGGCGGACGCTGCGGTTCGGCTTCGCGGCGGTGTGGCTGGCAGCCGTCTTGGTGTCTGCGGGGCACTTCGCCGCCGGCCACGGCTGGTGGTCGCAGCCGGCGGTCGTGTCCCGCACCGCCGCGATCGCAGCAACCTGGCTCGGGGTTGTCGTGCTCACACGTCGAACCGGCGGCCGGCCCGTTGTGATCGGCCTGTTTGCCGCCGTCGTGCTCGGCCTGGTGACGGCCTTCCCCGAAGAGTGGGCGCTTGCCGGCGCCGCCGTGACGGCCGCCTGCGTCTATGGCGTCTTGGGCATGGTCCTGACTCGGCCGGCCGGCGGCCTGCGCGCTCTGCTCGAGCTCGTGATGTGTGCGCTCGCCGGGGTCGCCGGGGCCGTTGCCGTTGCCGCCTACGACGTCGGTCTGCGGCCGTTCCGCTTCGGGGTGACGGTGATGGTGCTGGTACTCGTCGCCGGGTTCGCGCTGGCCTGGCGGCTCGGGCAGGGAGTGAGCAGCCTCGGTCGACGTGGTCTCGTGCTCATCATCGGGGGTGGTCTTCTCGTGCTGGCCTTGGTGGCGTACGCCGAGGCGATCCGGCAGTGGGGCTCGCCAGAGCTCGTGCAAGAAGTCGTCGACGCCAAGGCGTGGGTCTCCGACAACCTCGGTGCGGCACCGCGACCCATCGAGGCCCTGGTGGGGTTTCCGGCGATGGTGTGGGGTGTCACGGTGCGGAACCGTCGCCGCCAGGGCTGGTGGATGTGTGCCCTCGGGTCTTTGGGCGCCGCCGGAGTCGCGGCCTCGCTGGTGCAACCACGCATCGGCTTCGTGGAGGGGCTGACTGCCACCGGTTACGACGTCGTGGTGGGCGCCGTGCTCGGGCTGCTGGTGGTGGCCTTGGATCGGTTGCTGACCGCAGGGGGGCGACGTGTGCAGGTGAGCGCCACCGCCCCGGACAGACCAGAGCCGGCCCGCTTCGCGCCGCTGCTCTGATCTGCTCCACTTCCCGGTTCGTCCGACTGGCTGCGGACATTT
>JACCVZ010000327.1 GCA_013697905.1 Nocardioidaceae bacterium | reverse complement strand
CGCGACACGCGTCAGTGAAAGCGGGGACAGATCGGGGACACGTCGGCCGAATCACGAGAAACGCAAGGCTGCGGCCCAGGGCAAGACCCTTTTCTGACCAGCGAAGACGTCACGGAGCCGCCTGTCGGAATCGAACCGACGACCTTCTCATTACGAGTGAGACGCTCTGCCGACTGAGCTAAGGCGGCGCAGCCGTGCAGGGCAGGGCCGACGGGAGAGGCTACCAAGCCGACTCGACCGGCCCCACATCAGCCCAGCCAACTCGGTGGAGGTCAGCACTCCTTGCCATCGGGCGGAGGCGTGCCCTCGGCCAGGTAGGTGTTGATGGCCTCGTCGATGCAGGCGTTGCCGGCGCCGTACGCCGTGTGGCCGTCGCCGTCACGGCTCAGCAGCACACCCGAGTCGAGCTCCTCGGCCAGCTTGACCGACTGCTCGTACGGCGTCGCCGGGTCGCGCGTGGTGCCGACCACGACGATCGGTGCGGCGCCCTTGGCGCTGAAGTCGGGTTGCTCCTCGGTTGGCTGGACCGGCCAGTTGGAGCACGCGTAGGGCCACCACATCGCCGCCTGGCCGAAGACGGGTGCCTTGCTGGTGAAGCCGTCGCCGTTGGCCTCGATCTGCTGGATCGTCTCGTTCTCCGGGTGGTCGAGGCAGTTGACGGCCGACTGCACCTCGAGGGAGTTGCTTGGATAGCTGCCATCTGCCTGTCGCTCGGTGTAGGCGTCGGCGAGCAACAGCAGCGTGTCTCCCTTCCCGTTGACTGCCTCCTCGAGTCCCTGGGTCAGGTAGGACCAGGAGTCGCGGCTGTAGAGCGGGACGATCACCCCGTAGAACGCGAGCCCCTCGGTGACCTCGCGATCGCCCGAGGTCGGAAGCGGGTTCTGGTCGAGCTGCTTGAAGAGCTCGACCAGCCTCTGCCGCGCCGCATCGACGGAGTCACCGAGCGGACAGCTGCCCTGAGAGATGCAGTCCTCCAGGTACGCCGTCAGCGCGAGGTCGAATCCAGCCGCCTGGTTGACCGCGTTGGTGCGCGGCTTCGACTCGGGGTCCACCGCCCCGTCGAGCACCATCCGCCCGACCTTGTCGGGGAATAACCCGGCGTACGTGGCGCCGATGTAGGTGCCGTAGGACGCTCCGAAGTAGGAGAGCTTGTTGTCACCTACGACCTGTCGGATGACGTCCATGTCGCGGGCCACCTCGACTGTCGAAACGTGCTCGAGGAGCGGCCCGGAGTTCTCGACGCACCCGTCGGTGTAGGACTTCCAGATGTCTTGGAAGTCCTGCACTTCTGCGTCGTCGTCGGGTGTGGGGTCCGACGCGACATACGCGTCGAGCTCGGTGTCGGAGATGCAGTCGACCGGCGTGCTCGTCGCGACCCCTCGCGGGTCGAAGCCGACGACGTCATAGGTGTCGGTGATGCTCGAGTCAAGGCCGATGAATCCGAGATAGTCGATGCCCGAACCGCCCGGCCCGCCGGGGTTGATGAGAAGGGAGCCCTGCTTGTTGCTCTGATCGGCGGCCGGCTGGCGCTTCGCTTTCAGGGTGATGGCCTGGCCATCGGGGTCGCCGTAGTCGAGCGGCACCCAGATGTCTGCGCATTCGTCCGTGCCGCCGCACGCGCTCCACGCAACATCCTGGTCGTAGAAGCGGTCTAGGCCGTCGCCGCTCGGACCGTCCCCGAATCCTTCGGGGAAGGTGCCGGGGTCGGCGACGGTGGTGTCGTCGGTGCCTGTGGGCGTGGGCGAGGAGGCCGACGTCGCGGGGTCGGCGGACGACTTGGGGCTGGCGGCCACATCGCTCGCCGCGCCGCATCCTGCCGTCAGCCCGACGACCGCCGCGAAGGCGGAGAGGCGGAGTGCGCGGCGAGTACTCATCAAAGTCCTTCAAATCGGGAGGTGATGCGCGAAGCAGCAAGAGTGCCACGCCCGATCGCCCTCCTCATGGCGACGAAGCCCAGCCTACGTGGGCCCTGGCTCGCCTTGGGGGTGTTCGCGAGAGGAGGGGCCGGCGCCAGTCCGGCCCGCTGGTCACTCCACCGGCGCTCCCCTCAACGAGATCATCAGCGACTCGAGTGCCAGCAGGGGCGCCACCTCCGTCTCCAGCAGCTCACGAGTAGCAAAAATCGCGCCGAGGCGCTGAGTCGAGATCTCTCCCGTGGTGGCTCGGGCCATCGTGTCGATGTCCTGGCGAAGCTCCTCGTTGACGAGGCCACCGGACGCGCCAAGCTGGACGGCGACGACATCTCGGTAGAACGACGCCAGGTCGAGCAGCGACCGATCGATGGAGTCTTTCACCAGACGCTTCGCCCGCTGCTTCTGGTCGCGCTGCATTTCCTTGTGAGCCGCGGCGAACCCAGTCGCCCTACCCCCGCGGCCGCCGCCGCCGTAAGCGAGCTCGAGGTCGCCCAGCTCCTTGGCGTCGAGCGCGTCGCTTCTCGGCTTCGCTTCCTCGGTTGCAGCGTCGGACAGGTTGGCCGCACTTGTCATGCAGGAGCCGAGGTCGCTGAGCTGGGTGGGGATCCGCAGCACCTCTCGTCGCCGGTTGCGGGTGGCAACGTCTCGAGCCAACGCGCGAGCGCGACCGATGTGCCCCTGGGAGGCACGAGCCGCGAACGTTGCCACCGCGCTCGGGACCTCGTCGCGGCGGACCAGGTAGTCCGCCACTGCCGCGGTGGGCGGTGTGCGCAGCACGAGCGGACGGCAGCGGGAGCGGATCGTGGGTACGACGTCCTCGACCGTCGGCGCGCACAGCAGCCAGACGGTCCGAGGGGCGGGCTCTTCGAGGCTTTTCAGCAATGCGTCCGCCGCGCGCTCATGCAACCGGTCGGCGTCTTCGACGATCATGATCTGCCAGCGCCGGTTGGCGGGTGACAGCGCCGCCATCCGGACGGCCTCGCGTGCTGCGTCGGTGCGGATCACCGACTGTTCGGTGATCAGCGAGGTCACGTCCGCGTTCGATCCGGCCAAGGTGGTGCGGCAGGCGAGGCATTCCCCGCAGCCACCCCGCTCACACTGCAGCGCGGCGGCGAAGGCCCGAGCAGCATTGGACCGGCCGGACCCGGGCGGTCCGGTGAACAACCAGGCGTGCGTCATCGCCGCTCCGCTGCGCTCGCCACCGAGGGCTCTGAACGCCGCGGCCACCGAGTGTTTCAGCGACGCGACGAGCTCCTCCTGGCCGATGAGGTCGTCCCAGACGCTCACGTCTGCACCTCGTGGTGGCGTTCGGTCAGCGGCAGCAGGTCGACGATCCGCGCGCGTACGCCGGCGAAGATCGCGTCGCGGTCGGCGTGGGCGTCGAGCACGAGGTAGTGCTCGAGGTCGGTCTCGGCAAGGGCGAGGAAGGATGCCCGGACGCGCTTGTGGAACTCCAACGGCTCTGCCTCCAGCCGGTCCTGGGTGACGAAGCGGCACAGTCCCTGCTCGGGGTCGACGTCGAGCAGCACAGTGAGATGCGGGCGGAGGTGGGAGGTGGCCCACCTGGCGATGTCTTCGACGTCAGCGGTCACGAGGTCGCGGCCGGCGCCCTGGTAGGCCAGCGTCGAGTC
>JACCVZ010000214.1 GCA_013697905.1 Nocardioidaceae bacterium | reverse complement strand
GCGCCGGGGCCGAGGTCGACGACGTGGTCGGCGATCGTGATGGTCTCGGGCTTGTGCTCCACGACGAGCACGGTGTTGCCCTTGTCGCGCAGCCGCAGCAGCAGGTCGTTCATGCGCTCGATGTCGTGGGGGTGCAGGCCGATCGTGGGCTCGTCGAAGACGTAGGTGACGTCGGTCAGCGAGGAGCCGAGGTGCCGGATCATCTTGGTCCGCTGCGCCTCGCCGCCCGAGAGCGTGCCCGCCGGCCGGTCGAGCGAGAGGTAGCCCAGCCCGATCTCCGCGAACGAGTCGAGGAGGTGCTGCAGCCCGGTGAGCAGCGGCGCCACCGACGGCTCGTCGAGCCCGCGGACCCACTCAGCCAGGTCGCTGATCTGCATCGCGCAGACGTCGGCGATGTTCTTGCCCTTGATCTTCGAGGATCGTGCCTCGGGGGCCAGGCGGGCGCCGTCGCAGTCGGGGCAGGTCGTGAACGTCACCGCCCGCTCCACGAAGGCTCGGATGTGAGGCTGCAGCGCGTCGACGTCCTTGGAGAGCATGGACTTCTGGATCTTTGGGATCAGACCCTCGTATGTCAGGTTGATCCCCTCGACCTTGATCTTCGTGGGCTCGCGGTAGAGCAGGTCGTGCAGCTCCTTCTTGGTGAACTTGCTGATCGGCTTGTCGGGGTCGAAGAAGCCGCTACCGCGGAAGATGCGACCGTACCAGCCGTCTATGCTGTAGCCGGGGATGGTCAGCGCACCCTCGCTGAGGGACAGGCTGTCGTCGTACAGCGCGGACAGGTCGAAGTCGGTGACCGCGCCCATGCCTTCGCAGCGTGGACACATGCCGCCGAGCCGGTTGAACGTCACCTTCTCGGTCCTCGTCCTGCCCTCACCGCGCTCGACGGTGAACCCACCGCTGGCCCTCACCGAGGGCACGTTGAACGAGTACGCGTTGGGCGAGCCGATGTGCGGGTACCCGAGTCGGCTGAAGAGGATGCGCAGCATCGCGTTGGCGTCGGTGGCGGTGCCGACGGTGGAGCGCGGGTTGGCCCCCATCCGCTCCTGGTCCACGAGGATGGCCGTCGTCAGCCCGTCGAGGACGTCGACCTCGGGTCGCGAGAGCGTCGGCATGAAGCCCTGCAAGAAGGCGCTGTAGGTCTCGTTGATGAGTCGCTGCGACTCCGCGGCGATGGTGCCAAACACCAGCGAGCTCTTGCCCGAGCCCGAGACGCCGGTGAACACCGTCAGGCGGCGCTTCGGGAGCTCAACGCTGACGTTCTTGAGGTTGTTCACACGCGCGCCCTGCACCCGGATCAGGTCGTGGCTGTCGGCAGCGTGCTGCCCCGCCGACTGCGGTTCCGTCCTAGTCGTGCTCATCGTGTCTCCTTCTGTGAAGCGATTTCGCCTTCGATCATGCACACGTCGTGGGTGTGGCCCAGCCCTGGCTCAGCGCACCTCGTTGATGCGGATCATGTTGCCTGCGGGATCGCGGACGGCGCAGTCGCGAACGCCGTACGGCTGCTCGGTCGGCTCCTGGACGACCTCGGCGTCGCTGGCCTGCAGCCGCTCGAAGGCGCCGTCAAGGTCGGTCGCGGCCAGGGTGATGATGGCGTAGGTTCCCTTGGCCATCATCTCGGCTACGGTGCGGCGCTCATCGTCGGTGATGCCGGGGCTGGCGGCAGGCGGGTGCAGCACGATGGACGTGCCAGGCTGGCCGACGGGTCCGACCGTGATCCAGCGCATCCCGCCGTACCCGACGTCGTTGCGGACCTCGAAGCCGAGGGTGTCGCGATAGAAGGCCAGGGAGGCTTCCGGGTCATCGTGCGGGAGGAAGCTCGAGTGAATGGTGATGTCCACGGCGGTCGTTCTCCTCTCGTCGGTGGTGATGTCCATGGCACTCATTCTACGTGCGGCCAGGGGAAGGGACTTCTCGATTCCTGATCGGTCTGGTCACCTGTTTCACCACGCAGTACGGTATCCCCGCCGTCGCGCTCGATGCTCCGCGCAAGGAGGTGGCCGTACGGCGACTGGTCGTGGCCGCCCCGGAACCGTCGGCTGATGTGTTCGGTGACATGGTGACGCCACTGCCCTCACCCACGTAGGCTGACACGGCACCGCTCAGAGGCGGGACAGCAGGCTTGCGAGCGGACGCGGCACCTGCTCCGGAACCAGCGCCTCTGCGAGCAGCCGGGCGTAGAGTGCCTTGCGTCCCGAACGGGTGCCGATGAACCGGTGCAGCTGCTGCTCAGGCGTCCGCTCACGCTGGGCCGGCTGCCGCTGCAAGGTCAGCAGCGAAGCCAGCTCACCCTGCACCTCGATCACGTCGCGCACCCGGGTCGCGCCAAGCGCGCGGATCAGCTCGTCCTCGAGGTCGCGGATGCAGGCGAAGAAGCCAAGTGTCTCCAGATCGTCGCGGTCGTGCACCTTCCCGAAACCGGCCCTCTGGAGCCCGTTACAGAACCAGCGCTCCTCCGGCTCGTCGTACAGCCCCAGGACACGCGTGCCCTCGCCGAGCGTGCCCAGGACGCGTCCCGCGTTGGTGGCACCGCCGAGCACCTCGATCCGCACGCCGACAAGGTCACGGCCAAGCAGAGCGGCCACGGTCGCCAACGCGACGCGGTCGCTCTCGCCCTCGACCAGGACGACGGCTTCAGCCACGGCGTTCCTCAAGGAGCCAGGACGCGCTGGAGGAAGCACGCCTGACGGACCGCTGAATTCTCGAGCCACTCGCCAACATAGATATCGAAGTGGCCGCAGTCCAGCAAGAGCACCTCGGCCTTCTCTCCCATGATCCGGCCGACCCTGTGCACCGACCTTACCGGCGCCAGCTCGTCTTGCTCGATGTCCATGGCAGTCATTCTTCGTGCGGC
>JACCVZ010000162.1 GCA_013697905.1 Nocardioidaceae bacterium | reverse complement strand
GCGTAGACCAACGCGCCCTGGACGTCGCGGACGCGGACCGCCCCGAGGTCGACCAGGTCACGCGACAGTGTCCCCTGCGTGACACGCAGCCCCGAATGCGCCAACAGGTCGGCGAGCTCGGACTGGGAGTGCACCGTGTTGCGGTTGAGCAGCTCGACGATCTTCTGGTGACGCGCCGCCTTCGTCGTGACGACGCTGGTCTGGTCTGCCATCACGCCTCCCCGGTCCGGGCCAGCAGCCAGGTGAGCAGCGCCTTCTGGACGTGCAACCGGTTCTCGGCCTCGTCCCAGACGAGGCTCTGCGGACCGTCGATGACCTCGGCCGTGATCTCCTTGCCCCGGTACGCCGGCAGACAGTGCAACACCACCGCGCCCGGGTCGGCGAGCGCCATCGCGTCGGCGTCAACGGCGAAGGGGACGAACGGCGACGACCGGTCGCCCGCTTCGTCCTCCTGTCCCATCGACACCCAGGTGTCCGTGACGACGACGTCGGCGCCTTCGACTGCGGCCGCACGCGTAGTCTCGTGGGCGACCGATCCGCCAGTCTCGGCGGCGATCTCGGCCGCTCTTTTGAGGACGTCGGGCTGCGGCGGGTAGCCCTCGGGAGAGCCGATGCGCACGTGCATACCGGCGACAGCCCCGCCGAGGAGATAGGAGTGCGCCATGTTGTTGCCCCCGTCGCCGAGGTAGGTCAACCTCAGCCCCGCCAGCGCGCCCTTGTGCGTGCGCACAGCTTGCAGGTCGGCGAGGATCTGGCAGGGGTGGAAGTGGTCGGTGAGCGCGTTGACGACGGGGACACCGGACACGCTCGCCATCGCCTCGATCCGGTCCTGGCCGAACGTCCGCCACACGATCGCGCGCACCTGTCGGTCGAGCACCCGGGTGGTGTCCTCGATCGGCTCGCCCCGACCCATCTGCGACGACTGGGCGTCGATGACCAGCGGGTATCCGCCCAGCTCGGCTACCCCGACCGAGAACGACACCCTGGTGCGGGTGGACGGCTTGTCGAAGATGACGGCGACCGAGTGTGGGCCTGACAACGGTTGCTGGTGGAACCGGTCGGCGCGAAAGCAGTCGGCCAGGTCGAGGATCTCGGCCTGCTCGGTGGGGGTGACGTCGTCGTCACGAAGGAAGTGTCGGGTCACGATGCCTCCAGCGAAGCGTGGTCGGCGGCCAGAGCGGCCGCAAGGATGGGAACAGCCTGCTCCACATCATGGTCGTCGAGGATCAACGGTGGTGCGAACCGCAGTGTGTCTGGCGTGCAGTCGTTGACGATGACACCACCCTCGAGGGCAGCGGCGGCGACGGCCTTCGCCGTACCGAGCGGCACGTCGGCAGCGACCAGCAGGCCGCGGCCCCGGACCCCCGTGACCCCGGCGAGGCGCGACAGCTCTGCTCGCAGCCGTCGACCGACGACGACCGATTGCTCGCGCAGCCGGTCGGTCTCGATCACGTCGAGGACGGTCAGCGCCGCGGCCGCAGCCAGCGGGTTGCCGCCGAATGTCGAGCCGTGCTGGCCGGGCTCGAGCAGCTCGCCTGCCGCTCCCAGCCCAAGACAGGCGCCGATGGGGAAACCGGCACCCAGCCCCTTGGCGAGCGTGACGACATCGGGGAGCACGGCCGCGGCCTCACCCTGGAACGCGAACCAGTCACCCGTGCGGCCGACACCGGTCTGCACCTCGTCGAGCCACAACAGCGCACCGGCCCGGTCGGCCGTCGCCCGGGCCGCTGCGAGGTAGCCGTCCGGGGGTACGACGACGCCGGCCTCGCCCTGGATGGGTTCCAGCAGCACCGCCGCGGTGTCGGTGTCGACGGCCGACTCGAGCGCGGCCACGTCGCCGTACGGCACGAACCTCACATGGCCGGGCAACGGCTCGAAGGGCTCCCGGTACGCCGCCTTGGCCGTGAGCGCGAGCGCTCCCAGGGTGCGGCCGTGAAAGCCGCCGTCGGCCGCGACGATCGTGCGGCGGCCGGTGCGCCGGGTGAGCTTGAACGCCGCCTCGTTGGCCTCGGCGCCGGAGTTGGTGAAGAAGACCCTTCCCTCGCTTGCGCCAGTGAGCGCCACCAGACGTTCCGCAAGAGCGATCTGGGGCTCGGTGGCGAAGAAGTTCGACACATGGCCGAGCCGCGCGGCTTGGTGGGCCAGGGCTGACACGATGGCGGGGTGGGCGTGTCCGAGCGCGTTGACGGCGATCCCGGCAAGCAGGTCGAGGTAGCGGTTGCCGTCGACGTCCCAGACGTAGCAGCCGCGACCGTGGCTGAGCACGAGCTTCGGCGGCCCGTAGGTGTTCATCAGTGAGTCGGAATACCGCTCCTGTGCCTCGGCAGCGGCCAGGCGCGGCGCGCTGGTCGTCGCCATGGGCGAGGTCATGACGGCACCACCATGGTTCCGATCCCTTCGTCTGTGAAGATCTCCAGCAGCAGAGCGTGCGGCACCCGGCCGTCGATGACGGTGGCTCGGGCGACCCCGGCGTCCACCGCCCGCAGGCAGGCCTCCATCTTCGGGATCATCCCGCTCGCGAGATGGGGCAGCAGCGCCTTGAGCTCGGTCGTGGAGAGTTGCGAGATGACTTCGTCCGACCCCGGCCAGTCGCGGTAGAGCCCCTCCACGTCGGTGAGCACGATCAGCTTCTCCGCGCCGAGGGCCGCTGCCAGCGCGGACGCGGCCGTGTCGGCGTTCACGTTGTGCACCTGGCCGTCGACATCAGGGGCGACGCTCGACACGACCGGGATCCGGCCGGCATCGATCAGGTCGTGCACGCTGTCCGGGCGTACGCCGACGACGTCACCCACGAGGCCGATGTCGACCGACTCCCCCGCGACGACGGCAGCGGTCCGCTCCGCCGTGAACAGACCGGCGTCCTCGCCGGAGAGCCCGACCGCCAGCGGGCCGTGCAGGTTCAGCAGCCCGACGAGCTCGCGGCCCACCTGCCCGACGAGGACCATCCGCACGACGTCCATGGCCTCGGGACTGGTCACCCGCAGGCCGCCCCGGAACTCCGTCGCGATGCCGAGGCGGTCGAGCATGGCGCTGATCTGTGGACCGCCGCCGTGCACGACGACGGGCCTGATTCCGGCGTACCGAAGGAACACGATGTCTTCGGCGAACGCCTGCTTCAGCGCGGGGTCGGTCATCGCGTTGCCGCCGTACTTGATCACGACGGTGGTGCCGTGGAACGCCTCGAGCCACGGCAGCGCTTCCGTCAGCACCGCGGCCTTGCCGTGGGCGGCGGACAGGTCCCGGCTCATGACGCGTACGCCGAGTTCTTGTGCACGTAGGCAGTGGTGAGGTCGTTGGTCCGCACCGTGGCCTGCCGGTCCCCCGCCTTGAGGTCGATGGTGACGGTGACCTCGCGCCCGGTCAGGTCGACGAGCCCGAGGTCGTCACCGAGCCCACTGCCGCGGCAGACCCACACGTCGTTGAGGGCCACGTCCAGGTCTGCGGGGTCGAAGGCCGCCGACGTGGTCCCGACGGCAGCAAGGATCCTGCCCCAGTTGGGATCGCGGCCGAAGATCGCGCACTTGAACAGGTTGCTGCGGGCCACAGCCCTGCCGACCTCGACCGCATCGTCCTCGCTGGCGCTGCCGACGACCGTGATCGCGATGTCGTGCTCGGATCCTTCAGCGTCGCGTAGCAGCTGCTGGGCAAGGTCGGCACAGATCTCCTGCACCGCGGCGGCGAACTCTTCGTACGCCGGAGCCACCCGGCTGGCCCCCGACGCCATCAGTACGACGGAGTCGTTGGTCGACATGCACCCGTCGGAGTCGAGCCGGTCGAACGTGACCCGGGTCGCGGCGCGCAGGGCCCGGTCGGCCGTCACCGCGTCGACGACGGCGTCGGTGGTGAGGAAGACGAGCATGGTCGCCAAACCCGGCGCGAGCATGCCTGCGCCCTTGGCGATCCCGCCGACAGACCAGCTGTCGCGGTCGACGACTGCCTGCTTGGCCACGCTGTCGGTCGTCATGATCGCCTCCGCGGCGGCGCCCCCACCGTCCGCGGTCAGCGCCTCGGCCGCGGCTGCGACGCCCGCGAGCAGCCGACCGCGGTCGCTGAGCCGGCCGATCAGACCGGTCGAGCACACGACGATGTCGACCGGTGCGAGTCCGAGCAGCTCGGCGGCCTTCTCGGCGGTTGCGTGGGTCGTCTGGAAACCGGCGTGACCGGTGTAGCAGTTGGCGCCGCCTGAGTTGGCGACGACGGCTCTCGCCGACCCGGTTGCGACGACCTGCTCGCTCCACAGCACGGGGTTGGCCTTGCACCGGTTGGTGGTCCACACCGCCGCGACGACCGACGAAGGGCCGTCGTTGACGATCAGGGCGAGGTCGCTTGCGCCGGTCGCCTTGAGGCCCGCCCGCACGCCCGCGGCGGTGAACCCGGCCGGGAGGGTCACGGTCATGGCGCCGTCCCAACACTGGTGAGGCCGGCCTGCTCGTCGAGGCCGAGTGCGAGGTTCATGCACTGGACGGCTCCGCCGGCGGTGCCTTTAGTCAGGTTGTCGAGGGCGGCGACCGCCACCAGCCGGTTCGCCCTGGCATCCACGGTCACCTGGACGTGGACGGCGTTGGAGCCGAGGGTGGCCTTCGTGGTAGGGCAGGCACCATCGGGGAGCAGGTGCACAAACGGCTCTTTCTCGCACGCGTCGGCGTACAGCTCGGTGACCTCGTCGGCACTGACCGGCCGGCTGAGGGGCGCCGAGGTGGTGGCGAGGATGCCGCGCGCCATCGGCGCCAGCATCGGGGTGAACGAGACCGTGACGGGCTGGTCCGTGAGCGTTGCCAGGTTCTGCTCGATCTCGGGGGTATGACGGTGGGTGCCGCCGACGGCGTACGCGCTGGCACCGCCCATCACGTCGGCGGCGACGAGGTGCGGCTGGGGCGCCCTACCGGCTCCGGACGTGCCGGAGACGGCGACCACGACGATGCCTGCTGCGTCCACGAGCCCAGCGCGTACCGCGGGTGCTAGCGCCAGCGTCGCCACCGTCGGGTAGCAGCCGGGGACCGCGATCCGGGTGGCACCGCTCAGTACGTCACGCTGACCGGGCAGCTCAGGCAGCCCGTAGGGCCACGCGCCGGGGCGTACGCCGCCGTAGAAGTCCGACCAGGCCGCGTCGTCTGTGAGTCGGAAGTCCGCACCGCAGTCGATGACGAGCGTCGAAGGGTCGAGCCCGGCCGCGACGGCGGCGGACGCACCGTGCGGCAGCGCCAAGAAGACGACGTCGTGGTCCGCCAGGGTGTGCGGCGAGGTCTCGGCGAGCACCCGGTCGGCCAGCGGGACGAGGTGCGGGTGCAGGCTGGCAAGTGTGCTCCCGGCGTGGTTGGCCGCCGTCACCGCGCCGATGTCGACATCGGGGTGGGCGAGCAACAACCGAAGGAGCTCGCCCCCGGCGTACCCGCTGGCTCCGGCCACCGCGGCCGTGATCGTCATAGCATGAGTATGTCAAGTCTGGCACATTCATGCAAATGGAGCTGGCTGGCTCAGTAGCCGTCCTTGACCGTATGCACGAACTGCCCGTGCAGGTGGTCGAGCTCACCTGCGGCAAAGCGTTGGACGAACCGCAGCAGCGGGTCGACCGAACCGAACTCCAGCTTGGCGTCGGAGCCGGCTGGGTCGGCCCACATCTTTTCGGTCATGTCGGTGCGGACGAGGCCGGGGCTCGCGCTGACGACCCGCACCGCGCTGTCGTCTCCGAGGGCCGCCACCACGTTGTGCATCCACTGCAACGCGGCCGCCTTCGACACTGAGTACGCGCTGTAGCGGGGCTCCGGACGCTGCCCTGCGCCTGAGCCCAGGTCGACCACCCGTCCGCTGCCGCGCGCGATCATCGCCGGCAGCACCGCCGACGTCATCAAGACCACACCGCGCAGGTTGACCCCGACGACGTGCCACCAGTCGTCGGCGTCCGCCGCCCACGGCAGCGTGCTGCGTTGCTCCCGCACACCGGCGTTGTTGACGAGCAGGTCGATCGGTCCGAGGTCGTCGGTCACGGTCGCGACGGCGTCACGTGCCTCGGCCGGCACGGTGACGTCGGCCTGGACGACCCTGGTCGGTACGTCGAGTCGCTCGGCCACCGCCGTCAGCGTCTTCTCATCTCGGCCCAGCAGTCCAACGGCGTACCCGTCGCCAGCGAGGGTGCGCGCCAGCTCGGCGCCGATCCCCCGCCCGGCACCGGTCACCAATGCCACCGGGCTCGATCGGGGGGTGTTGTCAGTGTGCACTTGCGCAGGCTAGCGACCAGCTGCGCGAGGCTCACGATCGGCGCGTTGGCAGCAGGCACTCTTCAGCGGACGCTGTTGCTCGTACTCTGGACACACAGCCACCAGGGGACGCATGGACGCCATCACCGCCGAAGCACCGTCTCAGTCGAAGGTCAGGTCCCGGACCACCCCGCCTGGTCCGGTGCCGTTCGCTGCAACGCTGCTGCCGCTGTTCGCCTGCGCCTTCTCCATTCTGGCGATCCTGGCGCACGGTTCCGGGGGCGACTGGTGGTCGGTCACTCGAACCGCCGCCGTCGTCGCCGTGGTCTCGTGGTGGGTGCTGCGTGGCTTCCTCCTCGCCGGACTGGCCGCAGGGTTCGTGACGCTCGCCGCAACGCTCACGGGCTGGGGGGTCATCCTCATTGAGGGATCGAGCCCCTCTGGGCTCGACGTGGGGCTGACGGTGTGTGCGACCGGGGC
>JACCVZ010000105.1 GCA_013697905.1 Nocardioidaceae bacterium | reverse complement strand
CGTCGCAGGCACGATGGAAGCAGTGGAGTACCTCGCTGACCTGAGCGGAGTCGCCGGTGGAACCCGCGCGTCCCGCCTTGACGTGGCCTACGACCGCCTCAACGCGCACGAACATGTGTTGGCTGAGCGGTTCATGGAGGGTGTCGAGCGGCTGGACCACGTGAGGCTGCTCGGGGTGACGGACCGCAACCAGCTCGCAGAACGGACAGCGACCTTCCTTCTCGACGTGCGCAACCACAGGCCGGGCGATGTGGCTAGCGTCCTCGGTGAACGCGGCTTCTTCGTATGGCACGGCGACTTCTACGCCCCGGGGGCGGTGCGATCCGTCGGTCTGGGACCCGACGGCGGCGTGCGCATCGGGCTCGCCCACTACAACTCGACGGACGAAGTCGACGGCGTGCTCGCGGAGCTCGAAGCTCTACGCTGATCTCCCTACAAAGTGTCGACGGGATCGGCCAGCCTGCGGTCGCGAAGGTGCTTGAGCCGATGGGTGCGAAGAACCGGCAGCGCTTCGACCTACGTGCCGTCCGCGATCAGGCGTAGCGCAGCTCGGTGAGGTCTCTTAACCACTGGTCCCGTAGGGCGGTGTTGTGGAGCTCAGCAGAGGGGAGAAGCTTCGTCACCGGCGGTCGCGCGGGGCCGCCACAACGCGAGCAGCCGCCCGGTTGGCGCCACCGGCGCTCTCAGGCAAGGCCCCGCCTGTCGCCAACAAGGCGGCGAGGCAGCCCGCGAACTCGTCGCCGGCGCCAGTCGTGTCCACCACGTCCACGCGTTGACCGGGCACATGCTGGACACTCGTCGACGTCCCGACGTGCGCGCCGCGCGGGCCGTCTGTGACAACGACGGACACTGCGCGCCCCACGAGGCCCGAGGCCAGTTCGGTGATGTCCGTGCCGGGTGCTGCTCCGATGACCTCTGCTGCCTCGATTGCGTTGACCACCAGCGGGTCGCACGCCGCTATCAACCGGTCGGGGAGCGGCTGGACCGGGCTCGGGTTGAGCACGAACCTCGCCCCGTTCTCAGTGGCCCAGCTGGCCGCTGCCAATACCGACTCGAGTGGGACCTCGAGCTGGGCAAGCACCACCGCCGGCCTCAGCCCGTCCAGCGCCTGCCGTACGTCCTCAGGAGTGAGCTCGGCGTTGGCGGCTGCGGCGACGACGATGCTGTTCTCTCCGTCCGGGGTGACCTGGATGAACGCCCGCCCCGTCGGCGTCGCGACCCGACGGACGTGACGCGTGTCCACACCCGCCTCCTCCAGGCGGGAGACGAGCATCTGCCCTGCGCTGTCGTCGACTACGCAGCCCACGAGGGCGGTCGAGGCGACGCGGGCGGCGGCGATGGCCTGGTTGAGGCCCTTGCCCCCGGCGATCTCGAGAGGGTCGCCCCCCAGCACCGTCTCGCCGGGAGCCGGAAAGCGTTTGACCGCGACGACGATGTCCAGGTTCGCGGAACCAACGACCGCGACCTGGGTACGGCGAGGAGAAGCCATGGGTCTCACTCTCCGGGGTAGCGCAGCCCGATGGCGTCCCGGACCCGGTCCATGGTCTCCATGACGGCGACCGTGTCTTCGGGCGTGAGGAGCGGACTGCTCAACTCACCTGCGCCCAGCACGCGCTCGACCTCGGCGGCTTGGTACTGCATGCCCCTGCCGCTGACCGACCGCTCGAAACGGTCGACCTCCTCGCCACTTGGGTCCCGGACCACCACAACGGCGGGTGAGTACCAGACCGCCTCGATGTCGATTCGCCCCTCGGTGCCGAGGACCGAGGCTACGTTGCGACCTCGGGTCCGGCTCGAGGAGAACGAGGTCGAGACACCGCCTCCGACGTGGCGCAGGGTCGTCGCCACGTCGGCGTCGGCGCCGGTCTCGCGCATCGTCGCCGACGCCGAGACCTCGGCTACGGGGCCGAGAACGTCGTGCGCGAACGAAATTGGATAGACGCCCAGGTCCAGCAGAGCGCCGCCTCCGAGCGTCAGGTCGTTGAGCCGGTGTGCCGGGTCGTCAGGCAGCTTCTGGGTGTGGTCGGCGTGCACCGAGCAGACCTCCCCGAGCCGGCCGCTGGCAACGACCTCGCGGACGAAGGCCATGTGCGGTAGGAAGCGCGTCCACATCGCCTCCATCACCAGCAGCTTCCGCTCGGCCGCCTCGCGCACCACCTCGCGCGCCTGTCCGGCGTTGAGGGTGAACGCCTTCTCGACCAGGACATGCTTGCCGGCGGCGAGCGCGGCCAGGGCGTTGTCGGCGTGCAGGGGATGCGGCGTGGCGACGTACACGACGTCGACCTCGGGGTCGGCGAACAGCTCGTCGTACGACGCGTGGGCCCGCTCGATGC
>JACCVZ010000103.1 GCA_013697905.1 Nocardioidaceae bacterium | reverse complement strand
GGCCCCGGCGTCACGAACGGCGTGAGCCCGATCGCTCAGGCACACTTCGCCGGCTCTCCCCTCCTCGTCGTTGGCGGCCGGGCCCCGGACTCCCGGTGGGGAAGCGGCGGTCTGCAGGAGCTCGACCACCCTCCCATCCTGTCCACGATTTCCAAGCTCGCTGGCACCGTCACCGACGTGTCCACGATCGCTGATCGGGTCGACGAGGCGCTCGACATCGCCTCATCGCCGCACCGGGGACCTGCCTTCCTCGACGTCCCGATGGACCAGTTCTTCTCCCGGGCTGAGGTGACGCTGCCCTCGGAGGGTCGTCGCGACCGTGTCCAGCCCGACGATGCCGCACTACGCGACGTCGCCGCGCTTCTCGCTGAGGCAAGCCGGCCGGTGCTGGTGCTGGGCACCGATGTGTGGTCCGACGGCGCCGACGAGGCTGCCCGGCGCTTCGTCGACGAGACGGGAGTGCCGGTGATCACGAACGGAATGGGGCGAGGTGTCGTCCCGGGCGGACACCCACGGCTGGTGACCAAGGCCCGGTCCGTCGCGTTCGGGCAGTGCGACCTTGCCATCGTCGCCGGGACGCCGCTCGACTTCCGGCTCGGCTACGGCTCGTTCGGCGGCAAGGAAGGCACTCCCACCGCCAAGGTCGTGCACCTCGCCGACAGCCACGGTCAAGTCTCGACGCACGCCGAGCTCGCCGGGTCGGCGTACGGCGACCTCGGGCTGGCTCTCGACGGTCTGCGCGAGGCTTTGCAGGCCCACTCGCGACGACCGGACTGGACGAGCTGGACCGAGCGGCTCAGCGACCAGGTGAGCGCGGCCACTGCCAAGGACGCCGAGCTGCTCGGCTCGGAGGCCGACCCGATCCACCCGGCCCGTGTCTACGGTGAGCTGCTGCCTCGCCTTGCGGAAGACTCCGTCGTGATCGGCGACGGCGGCGACTTCGTGTCGTTCGCCGGCAAGTACGTCGAACCGAAGCAACCCGGGGGCTGGCTTGACCCTGGCCCGTACGGCTGCCTCGGCGCCGGCCTCGGTGCCGCAATCGCCGCACGCATCGCGCGGCCGTCCGCCCAGGTCGTGCTGCTGCTCGGCGACGGTGCCGCCGGAATGTCGCTGATGGACGTCGACACGCTGGTCCGCCATGACCTCCCGGTGGTCATGGTGGTCGGCAACAACTCGTGCTGGGCTCTCGAGAAGCATCCGATGCGGCTCCTCTACGGCTACGACGTCGTTGCCGACCTGGCACCTCAGACGCCGTACGACAAGGTCGCCCAGGCCCTGGGCGCTGACGGCGAGACCGTGACGCGACCAGCCGACATCGGTGCTGCACTGGACCGCGCCTTCGACGCCGACGCACCTTACCTGGTCAACGTGATCACGGACTCCGAGGCGGCCTATCCCCGCACCACTACCGGTGTCTGAGCTCGTCCGGGTGCGGCCGGCCGAGCGCGCCGAGCTCGAGGTCGTCGGCCGGATCACACTGCTGGGCTATGCCCACGATGGTTTCCTGACGGCGGACGACAACTATGCCGGCGAGCTGCTCGACGCGTTCAGCCGCGCCGACAACGCTGAGGTGCTGGTGGCTGAGCACAACGGCACGGTGGTGGGCACCGTGACGTTCTGTCCGCCCGGCTCGTCGTTGCGCGAGCTGAGCCGGCCCGGGCAGGGGGAGTTCCGGATGCTTGCCGTCGACCCTGACGCGCGCGGCCTCGGCGCCGGCCGCGCCCTGGTCGCCCGCTGCTTCGATCGATGCAGCGAGCTCGGCCTCACCGAGATGGTGCTGTGCTCGATGACCGAGATGACGGCCGCGCACGCGCTGTACGCCTCGTTCGGCTTCGTGCGGGACCCGTCCCTCGACTGGCAACCCGCTCCAGGGGTGACGCTGTTGGCCTTCCGCGCGACGGTTTGATGGCCGCTACGACGGCATCGCCTCGACTCGCGACAGGAATCGTTGCGCGTCGACGACGACCCGGGTGATCTCGGCATGCCCGACAGCGACTCCGTCCGGGTGATGGGCCACCACGAGGAACCGTGTCAGTCGGCCATCCACATGGTTCA
>JACCVZ010000102.1 GCA_013697905.1 Nocardioidaceae bacterium | reverse complement strand
TGCGGCTGCCCGGCGGTTCTTCCGGGTCGACGCCGAGTCGGTCGTGGTGGCGGCCCTGGAGGCGCTCGGCAAGCGCGGCGAGGTTGACAAGTCGAAGGCGACGGAGGCGTTGGCGAAGTACCGCATCGCCGACCCGACAGCCGTGGCCAGCGTGAAGCAAGAAGGCGCCGGCGCCTGACCGCGGTCCCTACCCGAAGGATCCGAGCCTCGTGAATCTCGGTGCGGAATCCGAAGTCAGGCCAGTCTCGGAGCAACCCGAACCAATCTGTGGCAACCGTCGATCACTTCTCACCTATGGATAACCGAACGATCCGACCGCAGGGTGGCCCTGACGACGTGAGAGTCGGATCCTTGTGCAGCCGCAGCCGCAGGCAGTCGCGTCAGGGGTCCCCGGCGAGGAGGGCGTTCACTGCTGCGATCGTGTCCGGCGTACGCCGGTGGTGAATCGTGGGGATGCCGAAGGAGCGCGCGCTCTCGACGACGTCGTCGGTGTCGTCGATGAAGATCATCTCGCCGGGCTGCACATTCAGAAGGTCGCAGGTGAGCCGGTAGATGCGCGGGTCAGGTTTGGCGAGCCCGACCTCGTGCGAGTAGATGATCGTGTCGACGAGCCGTTCGAACCCGTACCGGCGCTGCTCCTCGCGCCGGGCCCCGTCGGCTGAGTTGCTCAGGATCGCTGTTCGGTACGCCGGCCGCAGCGAGGCGGCGTACGCGCACAGCTCGGTGTCGAGCTCACCGCAGTACCAGTCCCACATCTGTGCCATGAAGTCGTCCGCGTCGCCGGCGTCCAGGTCGAAGGCCTCGAGAACACGCTGGCGGTATTCCGCCTCGCTCAATTTCCCCGTGCCCATCAGCTCGCGCGGGTCGATCTGGCGGATTCGCTCAGCGAACGACGCGCCCTTCACCCCGAGGCGGGCGGCCGATCGCGTCAACCAGGCGTCGATCGGCTCGACCATCTCGAGCACTCCGCCGATGTCGAACACCACTGCCTTGACCGTCATCGCCGTGACCCTCTCACGGCATCGGTCCGGTTCGCGAGGCGCGCCGGGTGCCGAAAGATCCAAGCCTCAGGCAGCCCCCACTACCCCACGCTCGGATCTTTACGCAACGGGAGCAGGTCAGCGCTTGGCGTAGGTCCACTTCAGCAGCTGCTCACGTGGCCAGGTGTTGACGATGCGGTCGGCCGGTACGCCGTTCTCGACCGCACGCGCGCAGCCATAGTCCTGAAACGCCAACTGGCCCGGGGCATGGGCGTCGGTGTCGACGCTGAAGAGGCAACCGGCGTCCAATGCCAGCTGGATCAGCCGCGACGGGGGGTCACGACGCTCGGGCCGCGAGTTGATCTCGACCGCGACGTCGAACTGCGCGCAGGCTGCGAACACCACCTCGGCGTCGAACTGCGACTCCGGCCGGGTCCCCCGCCCACCCTCGACGAGCCGGCCGGTGCAGTGTCCGAGCACGTTGGTCATCTTGTTGGCGATGGCGCCGACCATCCGCTGCGTCATCGTGTCCGCATCTGAACGCAGCTTCGAGTGCACGCTCGCCACCACGACGTCAAGGCGCTCCAGCATTGCGCGTTCCTGGTCGAGCTTGCCGTCCTCCAAGATGTCGACCTCGATGCCGGGCAGCAGCACGATGTCGTCGTACCGCGCATTGATCTGGTCCACCACGTCGAGCTGCTCGGTGAGTCGCTCCGCCGTCAAGCCGTTGGCGACCGTGAGCCGCGGTGAGTGGTCGGTGAGCGCGAAGTAGTCGTGACCGACGGTCCGGGCGGCCTCGACCATCTCCTCGATCGGTGAGCCACCGTCGGACCAGTCCGAGTGGGTGTGCAGGTCACCCTTGATCTTCGCGCGCAGCTCCTCGCCACCCGCGGCGAGCGGCCCCTGACCGCGTTTCCTCAGCTCAGCCAGCTTTTCCGGCACCCCGCCGGCACTCGCCTCCATCACCACGGCCGCCGTCGAGGGCCCCACGGTCGGAACCTCCGTCAACGAGCCTGCCATCACGTGCGCCTCGAGCTCGCCGGCTGGTAGAGCCGTCAGCGCCCACGACGCCTTGCGATAGGCCTGGGCACGCCGCGTCTCCGCACGTTCGCGCTCGAGCCAGAAGGCGATCTCCGACAGCGCCTCAATCCCGTCCACATCGCCATCCTGCCGCATCCGGCACGCTCCGCGGCGCCGACCTCCAGCGCTACGAGGAGCCGCTGGCCAAGAAGCCCGGTAGGTTCGGACCGGCGCCAACCGACCTCGCGGCATTTGTCGAGATTTCACAACTCGGGTGGG
>JACCVZ010000093.1 GCA_013697905.1 Nocardioidaceae bacterium | reverse complement strand
ACGGTACTGCGCTGTTCGCGCCCCGCAGCTACGCCGAGTTCGGCTTCGTGTATCGGCTCGACCGCGACGCCCTCGTTCGGCTCTCCGCCTCGCGGTCGTACATCATCAACCTCGATCGCGACCGTCGCGCTGAGGTGCTCGAGCAGGTGGGCCACCTCTTCGACTCCTACGCCGAAGGTCACCGCGAGCTCGAGCTTCCCTATGTCACGCAGTGCTGGCGTGCCGAGCGCGCGTAACGCACAGGTCGAAAACCGGATGCAGCTGATCGGTCGGCACTGCGACAATCGGTCCGCATGACCACGCCCGCCGACGAGACTCCCTGGTACGACGACCACGTCTTGCTGAGAGACGGCCTCGTCATCCCCGTTCGTGCGACTGCCCGTCGGCCCAGATGGGAACAGCTGCCGCACCCGGTCCGCGCTGCGATCGAGGTCGCTGCCGGCAGCGAGGTGATCACGACCTGGTCGGCAGGCACCGGCTTCACGCCGGGGTTCGCGTCGCGTCTCGACCTGGCCGACGGCACCCGCATCTTCGTCAAGGCCGCATCGTCGGCTGACGACACCCAGCACGGCTGGCCCATCAGCAACGCCTACCGCGAGGAGCTCCGCAAGCTCAGCCTTCTGTCACACGACATCGGGGCGCCGGCGTTGCAGTGGCACCGCGAGCTCGAAGCGGAGGGCGAGCAGTGGATCGTGCTCGGCTTCGAGTACGCCGACGCCACTCCTCCACGGCGTCCCTGGCGTGCCGAGCAGCTTCGGTCGGTGCTCGATGCCTTCGTCGAGCACGCCAGCGAGCTGGCCGTCGTACCTCCCGAGCTCGAGCTGGAATCGCTCGCCGACCACCTGCTCGCGACGTACCCCGAGAGGCTGGAGCGGATCGGCGACCTCGAGGGCGACAGCGAGTGGCTGGGCGTGGTAGCGGGCCTGTGCGCCGAGGGGTGGGAGCAGCTGGCCGGCACGGGTGTCGTGCACATGGACCTGCGCGACGACAACGTGCTGATCAACGACGCCGGCCGGGTGTGGTTCGTGGACTGGAACTGGCCCGTGATGGGTCCGCCCTGGGTCGACCCCGTCTGCATTCTGCTGTCGGCGCGCGGAGACGGTCTCGACGTCGAGACGCTGGTGGCCGAGCACCCCTCCCTTCGTGACGTGCCGCCGAGGGCGATCGACTGCCTGCTGGCGGTGCTGTGGTCGTTCTGGGGGGCGGCCAAGCACGAGGCGGTGCCGCTCGGCTCGCCGCACCTGCGCGACCACCAGCGGTGGTACGGCGACGCGACGCGCGACTGGCTGGAGGAACGGCTCGGGCACCCCCGATCCGCCATCCCCCGATCCGCCACTCCCCGATTCGCCACTCCCCGATTCGTCCGACCAGCTGCGGACACGCCAGGCGCGAGCCGACCGGACGAATCCGATGGGTGAGGATCGGCTGGCCGGCGTCCGCACGCCGTACGACCAGATGCCGCAAGCGGTCAAGGACTTCGTCGAGGCGGAGCTCGGCTCCCCGGTCGTGCAGGTGACACCGCGCACCGGGGGGATGTCGCCGGCGGTGGCGTGCAGCCTGCGCTCGGCGCGGGGGCGCACGGCTTTCGTCAAAGCCGTCGGCACGGAGGTCCACCCCGACACCCCCTCCCACTTCCGCCATGAGATCGCCGTGCTGCAAGCGCTCCCGGCTGCGCCGTACCGGGCGGGCCTGTTGGCGGCGTACGACGACGGCGACTGGGTAGGCGTGCTCCTCGAGGACATCGACGGCAGGCACCCCGACTGGTCGTCCGCGGCCGACTGGGACGCAGTGTTCGCGGCCATACGGCTCCAGGCGGCCGAGCTGACGCCGCCGTTGCCGGGGCTGCCGACAGTGTCCAACCGCGACGGCATCGAGAAGTACCTTCACTACGCGACGGAGGCTACTGAACTCGAGGTGGCGTCGCTCCCGGTGTGGGCGCGGCGAGACCTCGACTCGCTCCTGGGCCTGGTGCGGAACTGTCTGGACCACCAGCGCGACGAGGCGTTCTGCCACTGGGACATCCGCCACGACAACATTCTGCTCGGGTACGACGGACAACCAGTCCTACTCGACTGGGGGATGTCTCGGCGCGCTCAGCGTTGGGGCGACACCATGTGCTTCGGTCTGGAGTGGGTGGAGTCAGCGCTGTTCGACGAGCTGGTCGCGTCGGTCGACCTCTCCCCGCAGGAGCAGTCTGACGTCACCGGGTTCTTGGTCGGGCTCGGCCTCTACGGCCTGATGATGTCCACACAGCCACCCCATCCGAGCCTTCCGCACCTACCGGCGTTTCGCCGCGACCTCGGGCAGCGATGCCTGGCCGGCGTACGCCGACGCATTGACCTCGGCCTCACCTAGCCCCCCGATTCGTCCGACCGCGCGCGGACCACCCCGACAGGCCCCAGCCGGACGAATCGGGGAGGCGGCAAGCGGAGCCGACCCACGAGAGCCAGCGCGATCAGACACCCCGCCAGGAGGCGGTGAAGCGCTCCCGCAGGTCGTGCACCACAGCCTCGACCCCGCCGCCGGCGTCCGCGACCGCGCGCTGGCGCGTTGCGCCGGTCCCTCGGGCGAGCAATCGCTCGAACGCCTCGACCACCCGATCGGTGTCGCCGTGCGCGTCCAGGGCGTCGCGGGCGTACGTGATGGTGTGCTCGACGACGGACCTGGCAGAGGCCAGTTCCTGGCTGAGCGGGTCGAGCAGCCGGTCACCGAGCCCGTAACGGGAGGCGCGCCAGTGAGCGGCCCGCAGCAGGTCGCTTCGCCAGATCGGGGTGCCGCCGCCCGCCACCACAGTGTCGACCAACGCCCGCGAGAGCGCCGCCACCAGACCCACATCGTCGATCTCGGTGGTGGCGTCGAAGACACGGATCTCGACGGTCGGGTAGCTCTCGGAAAGGCGTGCGTCGAAGTACAGCATCGCCCGGTCCAGCGACGCCCCGCTCGCGATCATCGACTCGGCGTTGCGCTGGTACGACGCCACGTCGCCGTACGGCTCGGACGGGCCGGCGGACGGCCACCGACCCCACACCTGCGAACGCCAGCTGGCGTAGCCGGAGTCGACCCCCTGCCAAAAGGGCGAGTTGACGCTGAGCGCGCGCAGGACGGGCAGCCACGGACGAACGCCATCCAGCACGCGCACGCCTTCGTCATCACCGCCGACGTCGACGTGCACATGCATCCCGCACACGGCTGCCTGCCGTCCGATCTCGCCGAACTCACCGACGATGCGTTCGTAGCGGTCCTCCGGTGTGACCCGCTGTGCGGAAGTGTCGGCCAGCACCGGTGTCCCGGTGGCGATCAACGACGCCTGCACCGCCTCCGCGGACTCCGCCGCCCGCCGGCGGCAGGCGACGATGTCGCGTTCGAGATCGCCGATCGACTCGTGCGGCGACGTTCCGGTCTCGATCTGCTGCAGGAAGAGCTCCTGCTCGAGTCCTCCATCGGTGCCGACGTCGTGGCCGCTGCCCTCGGCGTCGAGCTGGGCCCGGTGCGCGTGAAGCGCCCGGTGCGAAACGGCCATCAGCGCACCGGAGCCGGGGTCGACGAGCATCAGCTCCTCCTCGACACCGACCTTGCGCAGGTTCACGGACGCAGTCTGCACGACCGGCCGGATGACCGCTCGCGCAGCAGGGTGGCTGCGCGCAGCGACTAGCCTCAAACCGTGGCTGAGGCGAGAGTCGGCATCTCGGGGTGGGTGTATCCGCGTTGGCGCGGCGACTTCTACCCCCCGGGGCTGATCCAGCGGCGCGAGCTCGAGTACGCCTCGAACAAGCTCACGTCCATCGAGATCAACTCCACGTTCTACTCGTTGCAGCGGCCCGCCAGCTTCGAGCGGTGGCGCGACCAGACACCCGACGACTTCATCTTCGCGGTCAAGGGCGGCCGCTTCATCACCCACATGAAGAAGCTTGCCGACGTCGAGGGGCCACTCGCGACCTTCTTCGCCCAGGGCCTGCTGGCTCTCGGGCCGAAGTTGGGACCCCTGCTGTGGCAGCTGCCGCCGACGCTGGGCTTCGACGCGGCCCGACTGGCGGGATTCTTCGCCCGGCTGCCGCGCACGACGTACGACGCCGTCGCCCTCGCTCGCCGGCACGACGGTCGCCTCACCGAGGAGCAGACCTACCTGCGCACCGACGCCGACCGGCCGCTGCGGCACGCTCTCGAAGTGCGGCACGCGTCGTTCGCCACCGAGGCGGCTGTGGAGAACTGTCGGGCCCACGACGTGGCGCTGGTCGTCGCCGACACCGCGGGCCGCTGGCCAATCGTCGAGACGCCGACGTCGTCGTTCATGTACGTGCGGCTGCACGGCGACCTGGAGCTGTACACAAGTGGCTACACCGACGAAGCGCTGGACCGCTGGGCCGCTAAGACGCGCCGCTGGCTCGGCGGCGGTCGCGACGTGTTCGTGTACTTCGACAACGACGCCAAGGTGCGTGCGCCGTACGACGCCCAGGGTTTGATGCGACGCCTCGGACTCCCTCAACCTGGCGACGCCCGACGGCGGTCCTAGCCGCCGAGGGAGAACGCGACGACGAACCCCAACGCGGTGGCGAGACCGGTCCACCAGCCACCCTGCTTGTACGCCTCCGGCATCAGGGCCACCGCCAGTACTGCGATCGTCGCGCCGCCCGCGAGCGCCTGGACGGTGGCGATCGCTGCCGGCGAGACGCTGTCGGACGCGGCGTACCCGCCGACGGTGACGAGCACGAGCAACACCGCCGTCACCGTCCACAGGCCCCAGGCACGGAGATGACTCATCTTGTGCTGATCGCGCATCTGTGCGGCCCCGCTGATGGCCTCCGGAGTGTTGCCGACGGCAACCGCGACCAACAAGACAATGCCGCCAGCCTGCTTCAACGAGACGCCGAGCGCGATGTTCTCGGGTACGCCGTCGAGCACGGTGCCGAGCATCAGCGCCCAGCCGAGCGAGGCTGGGCCGAGCCGCTGCTCGATGAGCCGGTCGGCGCCGACGTACACCCCTGCTCCGACGATGAGCGACACTCCGGCGATCAGGCCGCCGACCTCATCGAAGGCGGGCTGGAACAGCTCCGAGGACACGGCGGCGATCATGGTGCCCGCGCCGAACGCCAGCAGCGCCGCGAGCACCGGCTGCGGCAGTCGCCAGCGGAGTCCGATGAAGGCACCGATGACGAGAGGCAGGGCGGTGCCGACGCCGTACAGGGTCGCGGTGAGCATGGCTCAACCCTACGAGGATCTTCGAGCCCTGGGCAGTCAGACGAACTGCGGGAAGGTCGGCTCGGGCAGCGGGCCGGTGTCGGCGTCACGGGCCAGCTCGTAGCCGTGCGCCACTTCGACGAGGCTTGCCTCGCTGTGGGCCGTGCCCCAGAAGCTGACCGCGACCGGCATACCGTGCGCCAGGTGCACGGGCACCGTCAGCAGCGGGTAACCCGCCATCGCCGCCGGCTGAGTGCAGCTGCCCCAGTGGTGCTCGTCGTTGACGAGGTCGACGGGCACGGCGGGTGCGTATGACGGCGTGACCAAGGCGTCGAGGTCGTGCTCGCGCAGCACCGCGTCGATGCCGTCATCGCGGCCGTGTGCGAGGCACGATGCGCGCGCCGAGCGGTACGCCGGGGAGTCCAGTCCGGGGGTCTCGAGGGCCAGCTCGAAGAACGACTGACCGAAGTACTTCAGCTCTGTGGCTGCGTGGTCGCGGTTGAACTCGACGATGTCGGCGAGCGAGGTGGGCGCGCCGGCGGGACGGGTGGCGAGGTAGTCACGCATGCCGGCCTCGATCTCGGCGAGCAGCACAACGAGCTCGTCGTCGAAGCCGTAATCGACCATCGAGTCCAGGTCGGTGCCGTCAACGACCGTGGCGCCGGCCTTCGAGAGCTGGCGCAAGACCAGCTCACCTGCGGCGTCCGCGTGCGGGCTGTAGCCCCAGAAGATCTTGCGTGGGACACCGATCCGCTTCCCGGCCAGCGCTCCCTCGACGGCACGGGCTGCGTAGTCGGTCCCGTTGGCGGCCAGCACGCTGAGCAGTGCAGCGGCATCTGCGACCGTGCGGGCCATCGGTCCAGGTGAGTCCTGAGACGCTGCGATCGGGACGACGCCGCTCGTCGGCACGACACCCACCGTCGGCTTGAACCCGACGCATCCATTGAACGCCGCGGGGCAGGTGATCGATCCGTCTGTCTCGGTGCCTACGGCGAACCGGGCGAGCTGGGCCGCCACCGCGGCGCCGCTGCCCGAGCTCGAGCCGCCCGCAGACCGGTTGAGGGCGTACGGGTTGCGCGTCAGCCCGCCGTACGCGCTCCAGCCCGAGCTCGACCCCTCGTCGCGCAGGTTAGCCCACTCGCTGAGATTGGACTTGCCGACAACGACCATGCCGGCGGCACGCAGCCGGCGTACGAGGGTGGCGTCGCTCGTCGGCGGTGTCTCGGCCAGCGCGAGCGACCCTGCCGTGGTGAGCAAGCCAGCGGTGTCGATGTTGTCCTTGACCAGGATCGGCTGACCGTGTAGCGGCCCGCGACGGCGTCCGGCTGCTGCCTCCGCATCGAGGGCGTCGGCATCGTGCACCGCGTCCGGATTGAGGGTGCAGACGGCGTTGACGAGCGGGTCCACCGACTCGATCCGGTCGAGCGAAGCCTCCAGGCGCGCACGGGCAGACGTCATGGCTGGCATCCTCGCACCCGTCGCACTCTCGCCACCGTCCGCGCTCCCCACCCCAGCGATTCGTCCGACTGAGCGCGGACAAACCCGGCGTGGGCCACCCGGACGAATCGCAAAGGGACGACGCGAAGGGCGGAGATTTGGCCGCCCCGCGTGGCCGCTGGTAACCTGATCCGTCGCGCGTGCGCCTGCCGTACTCGCCTCGCTTGCCCCACCCGATCCGAGAATCCGAGGCTCCGCCCCGTGGCAAACATCAAGTCGCAGATCAAGCGCATCAAGCAGAACGACGCTGCGCACGAGCGCAACAAAGCGGTCAAGTCTGCGCTGAAGACGTCGATCCGGCGTTTCCGCGAAGCCGCCGCGGCAGGCGACACCGAGCAGGCTCGTGAGCTGGCCAAGACGGCCAACCAGAAGCTCGACAAGGCGGCTTCCGCTGGAGTGATCCACCGCAACCAGGCCGCAAACAAGAAGTCCGCGATCAGCAGGTCGGCCGCATCTCTTTGACGCCGTCTCCCCCACGCCGCGTGACACGCCGCGGCGCGAGTACCTTGCACAAGCGGGTCGACCCGATCGGGTCGGCCCGTTTGCTCGTGGTGCTGCCCGTCCTAGTGCAAGGCCCGTCCTAGTGCAAGGCGCGGGCACGAAGGACGGAGATCACGAGCCGCTCGCACGCCCACTGCCGGTCGCCGGCAGCACCTTTGACGTCGGCGTCGGCCTGAGCGGCCGCCTGGATGGCGTGAGCCAGCCCACGCGACGACCAATCCCGCGACTGCTTGGCTAACGTCTTCAGCTTCCACGGGGGTACGCCGACCTCCCGCGCGAGATCGATTTCCCGTAGCCCGCGGGGCGCTGCCATGTAGCGCGCGAGCCCGCGCAACCCACCGGCCATCGCGCTCGTGATGAGCACCGGATCGACCCGGCTGGCGAAGGCCCACCGCAGCTGCTCGAACGCCATGCTGGTCTTGCCGTCGATCGCGGCGTCAGCCACCGCAAAACCCTTCACTTCCGCGCGACCCGCAAAGTAGCGGCGCACCACCTGCTCGCTGATCGGCTCGTCAGCGCAGTCGGCGGCCAGCTGATCGGCGGCGCCGGCGAGCGCCCGCATGTCCTCACCGACGGCGTCGACCAGGGCACTCGCTGCCCGTTCGTCGATCTTCTTTTGGTGTGACCGGAACTCCGCCACCACCCACTCCGGCAGCTCCCAGCGTTTCGGTGACGCCGCCTTGACCTCCGAAGCTCCGGCCTCGCGCAGCTTGTCGAGCACTGCCTTTCCCTTGGCGCCGCCGGTGTGATGCAGCACGAGCGCGACGTCGTCTGCCGGCGCCTCGACGTACGCCACCAGGGGTTCGATCCCGTCGACAGGGAGGTCCTCGAGGGCGCGTACGACGACGCAGCGCAGTGACGCGAACAACGACGGGCTGGTGATCTCGGCGAATGCGCCCGGTCCGAGTTCGGCCGCGGTCAGCTCGGAGACGTCGGCGTCACCGTCGGTCCTGCGCACCGACTCGCGGATTGAGGCGATCGTGCGCTCAGCGAGGAACTCGTCAGATCCGGTGATCAGCGTTGTGACCCCGAGGGCGGCTGCAGCGGTGATCGTGGGCATCGTGGGAAAGCATGTCACGAGCTGCCGACGCTGACGGCCGGTGCTAGGGCGAGGTGACGCAGTCGGCGGCTCTTCCCCGCTTCCTCGTCAGCGCCAGGTCACGACCAGGAGCTGGCCGGCGCGCACGAGCACGGCGATGTCTCCGTCGCGGTCGGTGCGGTAGACGCGGGCGCCAAGCTGCTGCAGCAAGGCGAGGGTCTCCGGCGCCGGGTGACCGTAGTCGTTGTCGGCGCCGACGGAGACGATCGCCACCCGCGCACCCGTCTCCATCACGAAATCGGGATCCTGGTTGGCCGAACCATGGTGGGCCACCTTGAACACGTCGACGCCCAGACCGGCGGTGGAGGCGAGGATGTCATCCTCTTCCTCGGGTTCGGCGTCGCCGCTCATCAGCAACCTGACACCCCTCACCTCGACCAGCATCACGATCGAGGCGTTGTTGGGAGCAGAGCCCTCCTGTGCCCCACCGGCCGGTTCGTCGCCGGTTGGCACCTCGACCGGGCCGAGCACCTGCCAGCTGAGGTCGCCGACTGTACGCCGCTCCCCCATCACCGCGACCGTCACCGGCACATCCGCCTTCGCCGCCCAGCGCGACACCGACTCGGCGCGGTCGGGAGGGTCCGCCAGAGGTGACACCTCGATCCCGCCCACCGTGCGACCCGCCAGGAGTCCCGGAAGCCCATCGACGTGGTCGGCGTGGAAGTGGGTCAGCACCACGAGCGCCACCCGGTCGACACCGAGCCGGTCGAGGCAGCCGTCGACGAGCGTCGGATCGGGTCCGGCGTCCACGACCACGCCAACACCGTCACCGGCGTTGAGCACCATCGCGTCTCCTTGCCCCACATCGCACATCACCAGCAGCCAGTCGTGGGGGGGCCACCCTGCTCGTCCGATGGGCTGGACGACGGCCATCACCAACACAACCGTCGCGGCCAGGCACGACCAGCGCCGAGACAGCAGAGTGGGCATCACCACAACCAGTCCGAGACAAACGATGCTCAGCGCCGCCACCCCGACTGCTCCGGCCGGCCAGGGCAAGCTGGCTCCCGACAGACTCGCCCCCCGATCGGCGACCCAGACGATCCACCAGGCCGAAGCGCCCGCGGCGTACCCGACCAGATGGCTGACCGGATCGTTCACCAACGCCACCATCCCGCCCACCAGCCCCACCACGGTCGTCGGTCCGACGGCGGGAGCGGCCACGAGGTTGCTGAAGACGGCGACCAGACTGACCTGGCCGGAGATGGCGGCGATCGCCGGTGTGCAGGCAAGCTGCGCCGCTAGCGGCACGGCGACCGCCTCGGCCAGCGGGCGCGGCATCCACCGAGCCAGGCAGTCGCGCCACTGCGGCGCCAGGACCAAGATGCCCGCGGTCGCAACGGTCGAGAGCAAGAAGCCGATCGAGCGGGACAGCTGCGGGTCGACCAGCACCAGTCCCACGACCGCCACGCACAGCAACCGGACTCCACGCCGGCTTCCTGCCGAGGAGAGCCCGGCCAGCGCCACGACGCCCATCGCGGCAGCCCGCAGCACACTTGGTTGTGGTCGTGCCAACAGCACGAAGAACACGACTCCGACTACCCCGAGGATCACCAGCCCGCGGGCGCGGACGCTGGCCCAGCGGGCGACCAGCAGCAAGAATCCGAGCATCAGCGTGAGGTTCGCGCCGCTGACGGCCAACAGATGGGTGAGCCCCGTCGTCTGGAACTCGGCGGCCACCTCGACAGGCATCTTCGAGTCGTCGCCGTCGACCAGCGCGGGTACCAGCGACCGCTCAGCCGGCGGGAGCACCGAGGCTGCCTCGGTCAACCCCTCCCGTACGTGCGAGATCGCCTGGTAGATCGAGCCACCCGCGGCGCCGCGGTCCGGCGGCCCCCGTGCGATCATCACGGCCGAGAGGTCGACGCCGTCGGCCGGTTGCAGGCGCCCGCTGGCGCGGATCGTGTCGGCGTACCGGGCGCGACTCCAGCTGGTGTCGCCGATGACCAGGATCGGCGAGCGGACAGCGGTGACCACCCCCCGAGCCGACACCTGCACGGCCCGGAGCCGGACCATCACGTAAGGGCCGAAGTCGCCCGGTCGTTCGACGGGGTCGCTGACCACAGTGGCGGTGACCTGGACCTGGGCACGGATCCGGGCAAGCTCCGGAACGGGCCCGGCCTGCACCGAGCCGGAGCGGAGCCCACCGATGGCGAGCGCTGCCGCGCCCACAACGAAGACGCCGACAAGGGCCACCGGTGTGACGGCGGACCGGGGTGCAAGGCGCCTAGCACGACTGCCGACAAGCGCCACCGCCACGGCAAGGACCAGCAGGATCGTGGCCCCCAGAAGAGCTCGACCAACCGGCCAACCGACACCGGTCGCCGCCGCTCCCCAGGCGGCCAGCGCGAGTGGCGCCAGTCGCACGTCCAGCGGCTCGGCCTTCATACATAGACGTACGGCTCGATGTCCGCGAGCGTCGCATCACCGATGCCGGACACCTCGAGGAGCTCGTCGACACTGGTGAAGGCGCTGTTGTCGGTACGCCAGGCCAAGATCGCCTGGGCGGTCACCGGGCCGATCCCGGGCAGCGTCTCGAGCTCTGCCTGGCTGGCGGTGTTGAGGTTGATAGGCGCGATCGCGCCGGTCGTCTCCGACGTGCCCGGTGACGGACCGATCGGCGCGGCAACCGTCGGGACGGTGAGGCCCACCACGATCTGCTCGCCGTCGACGAGCGGTCGCGCCAGGTTGAGGCTGGCCGTGTCGATACCTGGTCGCGTCCCCCCGGCCGCGTCCAGGGCGTCCACCACTCGGGCGCCGGCGGGCAGCTCGACTATGCCTGGCCGGCGCACCTTGCCGGCAACGTCGACAACAAGCCTGCCGGATGTCTGCGATGGTGCGGGTGCGCCCCCGGCCGTAGAGATCGAAGGCGCACTCGAGACCGAGGGTGGGCTCGCGCTGGGTGGGATCGCCCGCTGGCTGGTCAGCCCGACCGGCCGCGGGTCGGGTGCCGACCTGAGCACCCACCAGGCGGCGCCCGCCATCGCGACCATGACGATCAGCGCCGCGACGGTGAGGTGGTGTGGGCTGAAGCCCCAGCGCGTGCGCGCCGGCGCAACCGAGCCACCGCGATGCCTCCCGACGTCGTCGGCCTCGGTCTCGGCCAGCCTCGTGGCCACCGGCTCGTGGGTGTCGAGGAAGGGCTCAGCGGCACGGCCGTCGGCGCCCCGTGCCGGTGCGGTCTCCCCTGGTGCGAACTGTTGACGCTCTGCCGCGGCGGCTTCGAACTGAGCCGCCAGCACAGCCAGCCGGCGACGCGCGGCCGCAACCGCGTCGGAGTCGAGTGAAGATCGGCGACCAAACATGGCTTCGACGCTAGGCGTGGGCGCCGACCGGCGACAGGCTCAGCTCGAGGGCTGTGGATGACGCCAGCGCCGCCGGGCTGCTGTGGATGACGCCAGCGCCGCCGGGCTGCTGTGCAGGGCGCAGCCTCCGGCAGGGCGCCTGGGGAATCTGCCGGACGGGTCCAGCAGTCAACGCGGGGAGATGACCACGGCGAGCATGCCGGGGCCGACGTGCGCGCCGATGACGGCTCCGACCTGGTTGACAATCAGGGCACGCACGTCCGCGACCCGCTCGCCCAGGTGCGCCGCTAGGGTGTCCGCACGTTCAGAGTTGGCCAGGTGCGACACCGCGATGTCGACGGCTCCCTCGCCAGCAGCCTCGACCGCCAGCTCCTCAAGACGCAGAAGCGCCTTGCTCGACGTCCGGACCTTCTCCATCGGCACGATCCGGCCGTTGTCGACCTTGAGCAGCGGCTTGACTGCGAGCGCGCTGCCGAGAAGGGCGGCCGCCGCCCCGACGCGTCCACCACGGCGCAGGAACTCCAAGGTGTCGACGTAGAACAACGCCGTTGTCGCCTCCGCCCGTTTGCGTGCGACGGCGGCAGCTTCGTCGGCGGTGGCGCCGTCGTCGAGGGCTGCTGCCGCCGCCTCGACCGCGAAGCCGGTGCCCATGCCCAGCTGCCGGCTGTCAACGGTCACCACCGGGATCGAGCACTTTCGTGCGGCGAGCTCGGCTGACTCGAACGTGCCCGACACCTCGCCGGAAAGATGGATCGAAACGACTGCTTCGGCGCCCGCCTTAGCGGCACGTTCGTAGACGCGAAGGAAGGCCTCGGGCGCCGGCCTGCTCGTGCTCACCGACTGGCGCTGCTCGAGCGCCTTGGCAACGCTTTCTGGGCTCGCGGCCGACCCCTCGTCGTACGCGGTCGCTCCGATCACCACCTGCAGCGGGACTGCAACGACGTCGAGCCGATCCGCCATCTCAGCGTCGACCGACGTGGAGTCGGAGACGAGAGCGACGCTGCGAGCCATGGCCGCGACCCTACCGGCTCAGCACCTGCGCCAGCGGGCGTCACGGCGCGTGGAAGGCGGCGTCATCCCACAAGTCAACACGGCAGATGCACGGTCCACCCGGCACGTTTGCTATGTCAACAAGCCGCCTGGCTTGTTGACCTAGCAAACGCCCAACGGGGCAAGGCGTGGCTGACGCTGCAGGGATCAGCTGACGACGAAGTTGACCAGCTTCGGCGCCCGGACGATCACCTTGCGGATCGTGGCGTCACCTATCGCCCGGATGACCTTCTCCTCCAGACGCGCCAACGCCTCCAGCTCGTCGGCGCTGATGTCCGGCGGCACGTCCAGCCGGCCGCGCATCTTGCCCTGCACCTGCACGACCGCGGTCACGGTCTGCTCGACGAGCAGCGCCGGGTCGGCGACCGGCCAGCCGGCCTTCGCCACGGTCGGAGCGTGCCCTAGCCGGTGCCACATCTCCTCTGCGGTGTACGGCGCCACCAGGCTCAGCACGATCGCCACCGTCTCGGCTGCCTCCCGCACCGCGGGATCGGCGGCACCGGGGCCGCTGTCGATGGCCTTGCGGGTGGCGTTCACCAGCTCCATTGCCCGGGCCACCATCACGTTGAAGCGCTGTCCGTCCAGGAGCTGCGTTGCTTCGGAGATCACCTTGTGGGTGGCCTTGCGCAACGCGTCGTCACCTCGCGCCGGGTCGGTGCCGGGCTCGCTGGTGACGTCGCCGCTCAGCCGCCAGGCTCGCTGCAGGAAGCGCACCGACCCGCCCGGCGACAGATCGGACCAGTCCATGTCTTCCTCCGGCGGTCCGGCGAACACCAGCGTCAGCCGAACCGCGTCGACGCCGTACGCCGCGATCTGCTCTCCCAAGTCGACACCGTTGCCCAGCGACTTGCTCATGCCTTTGCCCTGGTTGATGACCTCGCCCTGGTTCATCAGCGCCGTGAAGGGCTCGACGAAGTCCAGGTAACCCATGTCGTGCAGCGCCTTGGTGACGAACCGGGCGTACAGCAGGTGCAGGATCGCGTGTTCGACCCCGCCGACGTACTGGTCGACCGGCCCCCAGCGTTTGACCGCCTCCACGTCGAACGGCTGCGTCGCGTCGTCCGGGGTCGGGTAGCGCAGGAAGTACCAGGACGAGTCGACGAAGGTGTCCATCGTGTCGGTGTCCCGCTTCGCGCCTTCGTTGCAGCGCGGGCAAGAGACGTTGACCCAATCGACCGCCGACGCCAGCGGCGCAACGCCCTTCGGCTGCATCTCGGCGCCCTTCAGCTCCGGCAGCACAACGGGCAGCTGGTCCTCGGGTACCGGCACCTCGCCGCACGACGGGCAGTGGATGATCGGGATCGGTGGCCCCCAGTAACGCTGCCGGGAGATCAGCCAGTCACGCAGCCGGTAGTTGATCGTGCCCCTCCCCAGCCCCTTTCGCTCCAGCCAGGCGATGGTGCGGCGCTTGGCCTCGTCGACCGGCAGCCCGTCCAGGCTGATCTCGTCGTTGGCCGAGTTGATGGCCGGCCCGTCGCCGGTGAAGGCCTCGCCGTCGAACCCCTCGCTCGGCCGCACGGTACGGACGATCGGCAGGTCGAACCGTTTGGCGAAGTCCCAGTCCCGCTGGTCCTGTGCCGGCACGGCCATGATGGCGCCCGTGCCGTAGTCGGCCAACACGTAGTCGGCGGCGTAGACCGGGATGCGTTCGCCGTTGACGGGGTTGATCGTATGCACGCCCAAGAAGACACCGGTCTTGTCGCGCCCCTCGCTCAACCGCTCGATCTCGGTCGCCCGGCGCACCTGCTCCAGGTACGCCGCAAACGTCTCCCGCTGCTCGTCGGCACAGACCTGGGCGGCCAGTGGCGCATCCGCGGCGATGACGAAGAATGTGGCGCCGAACAAGGTATCCGGCCGGGTGGTGAAAACAGTCACGGGCTGGTCGCGTCCCTCGATCAAGAAGTCGACGTGCGCGCCCTCGGAGCGTCCGATCCAGTTGCGCTGCATGGTCAGCACCCGGTTCGGCCAATGCCCCTCCAGCGCCGCCATGTCGTCCAGGAGCCGCTGGTTGTAAGCGGTGGTGCGGAAATACCACTGGGTCAGGTTGCGCTTGGTGACCTCGGCACCGCAGCGCTCACACTTCCCGCCGACAACCTGCTCGTTCGCCAGCACGGTCTGGTCGTTGGGGCACCAATTGACCGGCGACTGCTTGCGGTAGGCCAACCCGTGCTCGTACAGCTTCAGAAACAGCCACTGCGTCCAGCGGTAGTACTCGGGGTCGTGGGTATGCAGTCGGGTCGACCAGTCGAACGAGATGGCGTACCGGCGGAATGACTCCGCCTGGGTCTCGATATTGGCCTTCGTCCAGACCACCGGGTTCTCGTTGCGCCTGATTGCGGCGTTCTCGGCCGGCAGGCCGAACGAGTCCCACCCGATCGGGTGCAGGACGTCGTACCCCTGCTGGAACCAGTAACGCGCGATCACGTCGCCGAGCGCCCACGCCTCGGCGTTGCCCATGTGCAGGTCGCCAGACGGGTACGGGAACATGTCGACCAGGTAGCGGCGCTCGGCGCTGTCGTCGTCACGCGCCTTGAACGGGTCCAGCTCAGCCCAGACCTTCTGCCACTTGGTTTGAATCGCTTCGACGTCGTACGTCGGCCGGCCTCGGTCGGCGTCGTGCTGCTCGCTCATGGGGCTGCTCTCCTGCGGGACGGGCCGGTGGGCCTGCTCTGGAAGGGGATGGTCGACCGCGCGGTCGAGGTGGTGGGTCAGACGCTGGCTGCGCGGTGTGCCGGGGGCCGGGGTGTGGCCTGGACACAGAAAAGCCCCTCAGGCATGAGGGGCAGCCGCGCTGACAATGACCGGTGAGCAGCGCGGCTAGGTAAGGAGCGAGAACTTCCGCATGGCGTCAGGATAGCGCAGACCCCCCACGGGCGCGATCCCTTGCGGCGAGCTGTCCACCGGTGGGTCGAAACGGTACAGTCCGGCGCCTTCACCTGGCCGCGCAGACCCGGCGGCGAAAATGCTGCCGGCAGAGCGCGAAATGCTGCTAGCACTGCGCAAAATGCTGCTGGCTACTGGGCCGGGACGCCTGCGCTGGTCGAAGGGACAGATGTCGTGGGTGCGGACGTCGTGGGCGCGGCCGACGTGGGCGCGGCCGACGTTTGCTCCTCGGTCGTCGGCGCGGACGTCGTCGCCCCTTCAATCATCGGCGCGGACGTCGTCGGCTCCTCGGTCGCACCGCCAGGGCTCTGGTCGTCCGGTCCGCCGGTGTCCGCCTGTGTCGTCGGTGAAGCTGGTGACGAATCATCCGGCCCGCTCGGCTGGGGGGCGTCGTCGGGCTGCACGATCCGGCCGAGCGTCGTCCCTCCCCCGCCTCCGCTCCCCACGAGCGACGCCGCCGGTTTGCCGACCAGGGCCTCGAAGCCGGTCAGCAGGCCGAGGCCGAGAGACAGCATGGCGACGGCTGCGACCGCGACACCGGCCCAGCGCACGCTGCGACCACGCTTCTGCCCAGGCGCGTCCGCCACCGACGCATCCGCCGCCAGCCCCGTCGGTGCGGCTGCTGCGACTGCGGCTGCCGGGAGGGGCCGATTGTCGTCAGGATCGGGTGTCTGCTCGGGTGCGCCGACGGTGCCTGCGCGTGCCAGCCGTGGCGGCAAATTGTTGCGCACGAGCTGCGAGCTGCGCTCGATCGGCGTTGCGTAGAGCGCGGTTCCGACCGAGGCGACCACGCTGACGACCACCGCCCCGAAGACGGTGCCTGCAAGTCCGAGCCACGACGAGGCAACAGCCGCCGACGCGGCGGCGAGTGCTCCGGCAATGATCTTGGGTGTGCTCAGGCCGAGCCTGGGCTGGTACTGCGACATGCTTCCTTTCGTGGCTCAACGCGCGGCAGAGTCTTCGACGTCTGTGGGATTGGTGAGTGCCACCTTGGCGGCACTTCTCCAGGCTAGGTGCGACCGACGCCGGAGATCCAACTCAAGCGGGGGTGAACGGCGTGAGTCTGCCCACACACCGGTCTTATCTCGGGAGTCGGTTTCGACGGAGCGCTCTCGGGGCTCGACTAGCCTGGCAGAAAAGCTGAGGACCAAGACGAGCGCGCGAGGGAGCAGAGCTAGCGATGAGCACACGTGACGACGACACGGTGGGGGCCTACGTCGAGTCGGGCAAGGAGTTCGAGCGCGACACCAACTACATCTCCACGCGGATCACCGAGGACGGCCGTGACGGCTACCCGGCTGAGCCGGACCGGTATCGACTGGTCGTGGCGAGGGCGTGCCCGTGGGCGAACCGGGCCATCATCGTCCGGCGGCTGCTCGGACTCGAAGACGTCATCTCGATGGGTATGTGCGGCCCAACGCACGACAAGCGGAGCTGGACGTTCGACCTCGATCCCGGAGGGGTCGACCCGGTGCTCGGCATCGAGAGACTCCAGGACGCCTACTTCAAGCGGTCCCCCGGCTACGAACGGGGCATCACCGTGCCCGCGATCGTCGACGTACCGACCGGTGAGGTGGTCACCAACGACTTCGCTCAGATGACTTTGGATCTTTCGACGGAGTGGACGAAGTTCCACCGCGAAGGGGCACCGGACCTCTACCCGGACCGACTGCGCGGCGAGATCGACGAGGTCGCCGAGCAGGTGTTCCACGAGATCAACAACGGCGTCTACCGCTGCGGGTTCGCCGGATCCCAAGAGGCGTACGACCGGGCCAACGACCGCCTGTTCACGGCGTTGGACTGGCTGAGCGACCGGCTCACCGACCAGCGCTACCTGGTCGGCGACACGATCACCGAGGCCGACGTGCGGCTCTTCACCACGCTGGCCCGCTTCGACGCCGTCTACCACGGGCACTTCAAGTGCAACCGGCAGAAGCTGAGCGAGATGCCGGTGCTGTGGGCGTACGCACGGGACCTGTTCCAGACTCCGGGTTTCGGTGACACGACCGACTTCGTGCAGATCAAGCAGCACTACTACATCGTGCACACCGACCTCAACCCGACGCAGATCGTGCCGGCTGGCCCGGACCTGGCGGGCTGGCTGACCGCGCACGGACGCGACCAACTCGGTGGTCGTCCGTTCGGCGACGGCACACCGCCCGCTCCGACGGCCGACGCCGAGGCGGTGCCTACCGAACACAGCGCCTCCGGCTTGACCCGAACCCGGGTGTGACGCTTCAGGCGCCGCAGCAGCCACCGGTGCCCTGAGACTAGGGTCGTCAGACGAGCAGGAAGACGGGGTGGTCCTCGGAGTTGGGCAGCTGCTTCCAGTACGCCTCGACCGTCTTGCCGGCCTTCACCCGGTACGCCGAAATGATGGCGTCTTTAGCCGCCGGCGGCACCTCCGTGGCGTGGTACTCCCGGCTGCCGCCCTTGGCGGCAACGGTGACAGTCGGGTGAGCCCGGACGTTCAGGACCCATTGCGACTCGCCTCGCGTCGACACCAGGTAACGGGCACCTTCGTGGTCGAGCGGGATGACGGGGATCCGCTGGGGCTGACCGGTCGCACGCCCGACCACGGTCAACGTCTCCGTGCCGCCGATCCCCGTCTTCATGGCGAGGGGGTTGAACACCTTCGCAGCGAAGAAGCGCGGCTTGAGGTAGGCCATGTCGCCAGTATGTCGAGCCGCAGTCGCCGCTGGTAGGGAGTCACCGGTAGGTCGTGTCAAGGGCGCAACGTCATCGCCCGCCGAATCGTCTCGAAGTCAGCGTCAGTCAGCGCCACTATCCCTCGCCTCAGCCGGTAGCCCCACGAAGGGCTCGACGTCAGCTCAAGGGCCGCCGCCACGTCGGCGACCGGCACATCGACCGCTGACTTCTGGTATGCCACCGCCCGGCGCCAAGGCAAGAAATCGCCTTCGTCTGCCTGCCAGACCTCGTCGTCGACGATCTCACCGAGCGCGGTGAAGGCCTTCACCGGCTCGTTGCCCGACAGGCTCGCCCTTGGTGAGTAGTACACCAGCCAGTCGCCACGCTGCATCTTCGCCAGGCCGGACCTCTTGCCGTGGCCGATCTGTGCGATGCCGAGCTGCACTCCCCGGCGTACGTGGTCGCGTGAGACCACACCCAACCATGCCGTCATCGACGCTCCCTTCCGAGGTGGACTCTGCTGTCCTATCTCGAAGCGCCGACGAAACGGTCCGCAGTGGGAACCCAGGCGGCCAGCAGCTCAGTCGGCCGTGGCGCGCTCGGCGAGGCCGCGCACGTAGGCTGCCTGGCCGAGGTGCTGGAGGCAGTCGCCCATCACGCTGACCAGTCGCACGCTCACCGTCACGGGCGGGTCCCACGCGGTGTCCACGACCCTCGCCAGCTCGGCGGCGTCAAGGCCGTCGACGTACGCCAGCGTCACCTCGTGCACGTCGGCGTGGTAGCGCGCCAGTGCCGCAGGGTCGCTCTGCACCTTGGCGACGTCGGCGGGGCTCTGCCCGTAGCCGTGGACCTCCTCGTCGAAGGGCAGCCCGAGCCTGTCGTACCAGCCCTTGCGGGTCCACACCTGCTCGCCGTCGACGAGCCCGGCCACGTGGTCGTCCTGGATGCGGGTGAGGTGCCAGACCAGCCACCCGATCGTGTTGGCTTCGGCGTCGGGACGGTACGTCGCCTGCTCCTGGCTGAGCCCTTCGCACACTCCTTCGACGAGCTCACGGACCCGCTCGAACCCGTCTCGCAGCAACTCTCGGAGTGCGGCGCGGTCGCTGTCACTCACGTTGTTCCTCCCGCTCGATGGCGCCTACGCACGGCCCAGCCAATCACAGTCGCAGGTCCCTTGGCTCGCCGGCGGCTCGATCCCGACGGCTCGATCCCGACGGCTCACTCCAGACGGCTCGATCCCGACGGCTGGGCTACGGCTCAGGGGACGAGGACGACCTTGCCGCCGGCGTGGCCGTCGGCCACCAGCCGATGCGCGTCGGCGGCCCGGTCGAGCGGGAACGTCTGCGCGACGACCACGTCGAGCTTGCCCTCCGACGCCAGGCCGGTCAGCACCAGCCGACCACGGCTGCGAATGTCCTCGCCGGGGTCGGCGCCGGGGCCGTTGCCGAGGAGCTGGATGCCGGCCTCAGGCGCTCGCCCAAACGCGGCGATCGTGGCGATGCGGTGTCTGTCCGCCACGAGCTCGAGGGAGACGTCCACCGCCTCGTCGGTGCCGACGGTGTCGAGGGCGACGTCCACTCCGCTGGGAGCCACCTCGCGGACACGGTCGGCGAGCCCGTCGCCGTACGCGACCGGCACGACGCCGTAGCTCCTGAGTGACTCGTGACGGCTCTCGCTGGCGGTGCCGATGACTCTCGCGCCGCGCTCGACCGCGAGCTGGGCGGCCGTCAACCCGACCCCGCCGGAGACGGCGTGGATCAAGACGGTGTCGCCGGACGAGACACCGGTGGCCTCCAGCAGGTGGTACGCCGTCACGCCGGTCAGCGAGAGACCGGCAGCCTGCTCCCAGCTAAGGTTGACGGGCTTGGGGTAGACCGCCGACGCTGGGACGGTCACCTGGCCGGCGTACCCGCCGTTGATGCCAAAGCCGATCACCTCGTCGTCGACGGCAACCGGCCCGGCCGGGCCCTGCGCGTCCGGAGCCGCCGCGGAGACAACGCCGGACACCTCCATGCCGAGGTGCATCGGAAGCTGTGACTGGTCGCTGCCGAACGCGCCGCTGTAGAACTTGTAGTCGACCGGGTTGATGCCTGCCCCCCTGACGTCGATGGTCACTTCACCGGCCTGCGGCTCAGGGACGTCGACGTCGACGACGGATAGTACGTCTGGGCCACCGAACGCGGTGGCAACAACAGCTTGGGTCATGACCGGCACAACCACCGTTGCCGGCGCACGATTCCCTCCTGTCCGCTCGTCCGATCCGTCCGACCCAGCGCGGACAACCCGAGCGCCTGCCAGCCGGACGAATCGGAAGGGTCCCGGCGGCTAGGTTCGGGGGGTGCGCTTCGCGACCTGGAACGTCAACTCCGTCCGCGCCCGGATCGACCGCGTCGTGTGCTGGCTGGAGCGGCAAGACATCGACGTGCTGGCAGTGCAGGAGACCAAGTGCCGCGACGACCAGTTCCCCGGCGAGCAGATCCAGGCCCTCGGGTATGACGTCGCGCACCACGGCCTGTCGGGGTGGAACGGGGTGGCGATCATCTCCCGCGTCGGGCTCGACGATGTCGAGATCGGCTTTCCTGGTCAGCCTCACTGGGGTGAACCGCTGGCGGCCGAGGCGCGAGCGCTCGGCGCAACCTGTGGCGGCGTACGAGTCTGGAGCCTGTACGTACCCAACGGCCGGACCCTCGACGACCCGCACTACGCCTACAAGCTCGACTGGCTGGCCCGCCTGCGGGAGGCTGCGAGCGGCTGGCTGTCCGCCGACGCTGGTGCCTGCGTGATGCTGGCCGGGGACTGGAACATCGCACCGCTGGACGAGGACGTGTGGGACATGACCGTCTTCGCGCACTCGACGCACGTCTCCGCGCCGGAGCGAGCGGCGTTCTCAGCGTTCGTCGACGCGGGGTACGCCGACGTGGTGCGCCCCCACGCGCCCGGGCCCGGCACCTTCACGTACTGGGACTACACGCGACTCCGGTTCGCTCGCCGAGAGGGGATGCGGCTCGACTTCGCCCTATGCAGCCCCGCCCTGGCCTCGCGCGTCACCGACGCCGAGATCGACCGGCAGGAGCGCAAGGGCAAGGGTGCCAGCGACCACGCCCCGGTGATCGTCGTCGTCGACGGCTGATCACGCATCACCCTCCGATTCGTCCGACCCAGCGCGGACAGCCCACGCCTGAGCCAGTCGGACGAATCGGAGGAGAGTCGCGCGCGGCCGGACACCCGTTGGGTTGGGCTCACCCCGCCTGGCGGTTGTCCAGGTGAAATGCCGTGTCCCCAACCTCGTCGCGGCTCGTGATGTGGGCGAGGAACAACAACGCCGAGCGCGTCGGGTTGTCGGTGGTGGCTACGTGCCAAGGCCGGTTGAGTGGTGTCCTCGCAAGGGTGCGCTGCTCCAGGCTGCCTGTCGCGAGATCGTGCGAGACCGCGTCGGCGTGGACGAGTGTCACACCGAGACCTTCCTTCGCGGCAGCCAGCACCGCACCGTGCGTTCCCAGCATCAGCGTGGGTGGCGATGCATCGTGCTGATTGAGCAGGCCGAGCGTGGTGTCCCTCGTCCCAGACCCGGGTCCACGCAACAACCAGGTGGCCGTCAGCGGGGTCGGAAATCGTCCCGGCGCGCTGACCACGATCAGCTTGTTCGCCCGGCGTGCCCGGGTGACCAGACCCGATCCACGCGGTGGACGGCCCGCGAAGACGAGATCGGTTTCGTGGTGCGCCAGCTGTTCGAAGAGATCGTCGCGAGGAAGTACGGACAGGCTCAGCCCGACCTCGGGGAAGCGCCGACGGAAAGAGGCGAGCAGGCGCGGCAGCATGAACTCGCTGACAGTCGAAACCGCGCCGATACGCAGCCGTCCTCGCTCTGCGGTCTGCACCGCTGCTTCGGACTCGTCGATCAATCCGAGGATTCGGCGGCAGTAGTCAGCGTAGATCCGCCCGCTGTCGCTTAGCCGGATCCCGCGGCCGGCCTTGGTGAAGAACTCGGAGTCGAGGTGCTTCTCGACCTGAGCGACCGCCGCGGAGACTGCGGGCTCGGTGACGTGCAACTGCGCCGCCGCCGCCCGGATGCTGCCCTGCTCGACAACCGCAAGAAACGTGCGCATCCGACCCCACGTCACGGCTGACATGAATCTGAGTCTACAAAAAGATAAGTATTTAATACATGGTGATCAAGAAAGATTCACTTGTTTATAAAGTACGGCGCAGGTCATGCTAGGACCGCCGACCCGATCGAACCAGACTAAAGAGGAGGGCGTGCGATGACAGACGTAGCCACGAAGGATCGGTGGGACCCCGGTGTTCAGAGCTATGCGGGGATGGGGTACTACAACCCCGACTACGAGCCGAAGGACACTGACGTCCTGGCTGTCTTCCGCGTGACCCCGCAAGAGGGCGTGGACCCGATCGAGGCGGCGGCTGCGGTCGCCGGGGAGTCGTCGACAGCCACGTGGACCGTTGTGTGGACCGACCGTCTCACCGCCCACTCGCACTACCAGGCAAAGTGCTATCGCGTCGACGACGTGCCAGGTCGCCCCGGGGAGTACTTCGCCTACGTCGCTTACGACATCGACCTGTTCGAGGAGGCGTCGATTGCGAACCTGACCTCGTCGATCATCGGCAACGTCTTCGGGTTCAAGCCGCTGACGGCGCTGAGACTCGAGGACATGCGTATCCCGGTGGCCTACGTGAAGACCTTCCAGGGCCCGCCGCACGGCATCGTGATGGAGCGCGAGCACCTCAACAAGTACGGCCGCCCGCTGCTAGGGGCCACCGTCAAGCCAAAGCTCGGCCTCTCCGCACGCAACTACGGGCGGGTTATCTACGAAGCCTGCCGCGGTGGCCTGGACTTCACGAAAGACGACGAGAACATCAACTCGCAACCGTTCATGCGCTGGCGCGACCGCTTCCTGTTCGGCATGGAAGGCGTCAACAAGGCGATGGCCGAGACGGGCGAGATCAAGGGACACTACTTCAATGTCACGGCTGCCACACTCGAGGAGATGTACGAGCGGGCGGAGTTCGCGAAGGAGCTCGGCAGCATCGTCGTGATGATCGATCTCACCGTCGGGTACACCGCGATGCAGTCCATGTCGCACTGGGCGCGACGCAACGGCGTACTGCTCCACCTGCATCGCGCCGGCCACGGGACGTACACCCGGCAGAAGACGCACGGCGTCAGTTTCCGTGTGCTCGCCAAGTGGTGCCGTCTCATCGGCGTCGACCACATGCACGCGGGCACCGTCATCGGCAAGCTCGAGGGCGACCCGGCGACCACCCGCGGCTTCTACGACACCCTGCGAGACGATCACATCCCAAAAAGCGCGGGTAATGGCATCTTCTTCGACCAGGACTGGGCGAGCCTGCCCGGTGTGATGCCAGTCGCGTCCGGAGGCATCCACGCCGGTCAGATGCACCAGCTTCTCGATCTGTTCGGTGACGACGTCGTACTTCAGTTCGGTGGAGGAACCATTGGGCACCCGTTGGGAATCTCGGCGGGCGCGGAGGCCAACCGGGTCGCTCTCGAGGCCGTTGTCAAAGCCCGAAACGAAGGCCGCGACCTCCTCAGCGAGGGACCCGACATCCTCCGCAAGACCGCCGAGCACTGCAGACCGCTCGAGGCCGCGCTCGAGACCTGGGGCGACGTCACCTTCGACTACACCTCGACCGATGCACCCGACGTGGTGCCGACGGCGACCGCCTAGGAGACCACGATGGACCTGCGTCACGGAGCCTTTTCCTACCTGCCCGACCTGACCGACGACGAGATCGCGGCTCAAGTTCGTTATGCCCTGTCAAAAGGCTGGCCGGTCTCGATCGAGTACACCGACGATCCCCACCCACGCAACATCTACTGGGAGCTCTGGGGGCTGCCGATGTTCGACCTTGACGAGCCCGATGCCGTACTGGCGGAGATCAGAGCATGCCGATCCACCTTCCCCCGCCACTACGTCCGGGTTCTGGCGTATGACGCGCGGCTCGGGCGCCAGACCACGGCATTGCACTTCCTCGTCCAACGGCCAAAAGACGAACCCGGTTTCGCGCTGACCCGCATCGAAGGCAGCGACCGCCGCCAGCGGTACGGCATCCGCAGCTACGCAACAGCATCGGCGCCGGCGGATCGGTATCAGCAGCAGTGAGTTCACCAGACCCGAGCAGGAGGGAAAGCCGTGAGCGAACCGGATAAGCGGCCGGCCGGCTTCGGCTTCGACCGGTCCGGCGCCCAAGGAGCGACGAAGTCGACCGGGTCGACCCCGTCGACAAGTGGCGAACCCGACTCGCCCGACAACGTCACGACATTGCTGGCGGACGACGCAGAGCTGGAGCTGTCCTCAGACGAGGCGGGGCGGCATGTCGAGGAGACGCTTGCGAGGCTCGACGCCGAACTGGTGGGACTGACCGCGGTCAAGCGTCGCGTTCGAGAGATCGCGGCGCTGCTCCTCGTGGACCGCGCGCGGCAAAAGTTCGGGCTTGCGTCGTCCCGGCCGACACTGCACATGAGCTTCACTGGTGGTCCCGGAACCGGAAAGACTACGGTGGCGCTGCGGATGGCGGACATGCTCCACGCGCTGGGCTACATCCGGAAGCCCAAGGTGCACGTCGTCACCCGCGACGACCTAGTGGGCCAGTTCATCGGGCACACCGCCCCCAAGACGAAGGAGGCGATCGGTCGAGCTGCCGGCGGAGTGTTGCTTATTGATGAGGCGTACTACCTCTTCCGCCAGGAGAACGAACGCGACTACGGGCAGGAGGTGATCGAGATCCTGTTGCAGGAGATGGAGAACGAGCGAGCGAGTCTTGTCGTTATCTTTGCTGGTTACTCCGATCGAATGGAGACCTTCTTTTCGGCGAATCCAGGTCTGTCGTCACGGGTTGCGCACCACATCGCCTTTGACGACTACACCCACGGCGAGCTCATTCAGATCGCCGACCTGATGGTCGCTGCGGAGAGCTTTCGGTTCGACGATGATGGGCGCGAGGCCTTCTCGGAGTACCTTTCCCTACGGATGGAGCAGCCGCGGTTCTCGAACGCTCGCAGCGTTCGCAACGCCGTCGAGCGGTGTCGGCTGCGTCAGGCCAAGCGACTCGTCGAGCTTCAGCGCCCGTTGACCAAGGACGACCTCATCACGCTCACCGGGGAGGACATCCGCGGCAGCAGCATCTTCGGCTACGCCGAGTCCCGGGCGGACGAGGCTGCCGACGGCGACGACAACGACTGACTGGCCTGTCGGCAGAGCTCGAGGAACTCCCGTTGCACCGTCGCGTCGTCCACCTCACGTCGGGACTCGACAGAGCGGGGGACGAGCGCTCGGGCGTACGCGAAACTCAATGACCAAGGATAACCGAGCTGTCGGGCAAGTGAGGAGATGGCTGCAAGGTTCGAGCAGGCTTGGTCGAGCCGCTGACCCCCGGACAAGAACACGACGCCGGGCACATCGTCAGGCACGCTCTTGGAGATAAGCGCGAGCGTTGCCTGGGCGACGTCTTCAGGCGATGCCTGTACCACATTGTGGTCGTCGCCCGCCACCACCATGTTGATCCGCAACAGCATCGCGCTGGTGTCGACCTCGAAGCGGGCCAGCTGGGTGAAGAGCTCGTCGAGCGCGTTACCGGTTACCGCCTGGGTGACCGCTGCGCTGTGCGAGGCCAAGTCGGGCATGGCAATTGTCACCAGAGGCAGGATGTGCTCTGCTTGCGAGGCGGCAGCGCCGCGCGCAAGAGCCTCGGCCTCGACGTGCGAAGCGCCGCGCTCGACGCTGGCGGGTTCGAGATTCGCCCGCCACTCGGTGAACGTCGCGCCAGCCTGACGGTGTGCCGCGAGCTGTCGCCGTACCTCCTCGTCCTCGTCTGCCGACCCGTCGCCCGGCCGCGGCCGAGCGAGGTCGATGCCCAGGCGGACTCCGAGCTGGACGGCCTGGGGTGGGTCCGCGTGCTGCTGGACGGTGAGTCGGTGCTCGGAGACAGCGAACGCGTCAGCGGTCGTCAGAACGCCGGAGAGCCAGTCGTCGACGCCGGGGGTCGCGACAACGAGGTCGACATACTCTGCAAGGGTTCTAGCGGGGGGGCGTGCACCTGCTGGTGGGAGCATCTCGCCGACATACTCGTCGGCCACGAAGATTCCCCTGCCGGTTCTCAACAAAGATGTCGCGACCTGACGCGTCTCGTCCATGGCGGGCTCCCATCGTCGTGCGATGTCGAGGCACGACCGTGGGTATGAGACTAGCTCTGCACGCCCTGGACCGCCCTCCCCCAGCGGGATGAACCGGATGATGAGCTGGTGCCCAGCGCTTCGTCAGTCCGTCGGAAGGGGAAGCTTCACAATCACGGCGGTTCCGCGCCCTTCGACCGAGTCGATGCGCAACGACGCACCGATAAGAGCGCACCGTTCGGCAATCGATGACAGTCCGTAGTAGTCAGCCAGGGCGGACGGCCTGCTGGCACGCACAGACGCAACGTCGAAGCCGGCGCCGTCGTCGGTGACGGCCAACACGATGAGATCACTGACGCGCCGGATCGAGAGAACAGCACGTCTGGCATCGGCGTGTTTGACCACATTGTTGATGGCCTCCTGGGCGATGCGATAGAGCGTCGCGGCGCAGTGGTCGGGAACCTCGTCGAGGCGCTCGTCTGGTGTTGCCCGAAACTCGATGTCGAGCTGCGGGACCATGCCGGTAAGGGACTCGAGCGCGGCCACCAGCCCGAGGTCATCGAGAATCGGGCTGTGGAGGCCCGAGATCGCGGCCCTGGTCTCGTCGTAGGCCAGCCGGGCAAGCCGGCGAGCGGACTGAATTTGCACACTCGCCTCTTCCGTCGTCGGTGAAAACGAGGCGTCGTTGCTCGCCAGCGAAACGACCGCCGCGGCAAGGTGGAAGTTCAGTGACACCAGCGCTTGAGTGACACCGTCATGGAGGTCCCCGGCAATCCTGCGTCGCTCGGTCTCCTGCGCCGAGATGGCCTGGGCGATCAGCCGGTCCCGCTGGTTGCGGTGGCCGGGGTCAGCCGTCTGCAGCTGTTGGGCATACAAGCGCAACCCGAGGACGTCGAGCAGTCGCTGTGCTGCGTCGAGGTCCGCCTCGGCGAACGGGACCGATCCTCGGCGATAGATAGAGACCACGGCGACGATCTCTCCGCCTCCGCGGGCCGGCAGGCACATTCGAGACACCGTCTGACCGGAGGCGAGTGACATCAGATCCCGGTGGGATTCGTTGCGCGGGGAGTCGGCGTCCAGCCTGACGGCCCGTCCGTTCACTCCCACCAGACCGGCCACCCCGTACCCGAGGGGTATGCGCAGGGCTTGCTCGTTGGCGCCACCTGGCGGAATGGCTGCTGCGACGACGAGGTCCTTCCCCGTGTCGTCCACGACGAGCACGAGGCACCCGTCGGCGCTGAACGAGGATGCCAGACAACGGGCCACGGCTCTCAGGTCGAGGTCCGCCTGGCCCAGCAGGAGCTGCCACAACGCGCCGTGCTCGGTCACTTGAACAACCCCTCGCGAAGGGCAACACCGATCGCACCGCCTCGATCACCAACCGACAGCTTGCGATACAGCCCGCGAACGTGCGTCTTGACCGTGTCCTCGCTGATCACCAGCTTCGCAGCAATTCCCTTGTTCGAGTGGTTGGCGACCATCAGGGCCAGCACTTCACTCTCCCGCTGGGTCAGGCCTAGGTGCGCACCGGGCCAGAACTCTCCGGCGCTCAGCCTCGCCGCCGACACAGCGATCCGGCCTGCGATCGCCGGGTCGATAACCACGTCACCGTCCATGACCCGTCTCAGATGACCAACCAGCTCGGCTCCATCAACCCGCTTCAGCACATACCCGGAAGCCTCGACACGCATTGCCTGGTAGAGGTAATGCTCGTCTTCGTAGACGGTCAGAAACATGACATGGATCGCCGGGTAGGCAGCCTTGATATCCCGGCACAGATCCAGGCCGCTGTCCTTGCCGAGCCTGACGTCACACAGCACCACATCGGGAGGGTCGTTCCTCACGACGGCCATCGCCTGTGCAGAATCGGTGGCGGTCCCGAGGATTGTCACATCGTCGCGAAAATGTGAGAGCAGGGCGGTGACCCCGTGAAGCACCATCTCATGGTCATCGACCATCACAATTCGAACGGGCGACCGAGCCATGGTTTCAGCCTACGCGCGGGCCGCAGATTGGAAGATCACCTCCGTTCCCACCCTTGGGGGGGATCACCGAGAGTGGCGGCTGAGGTTTGCTGTGCACACCGGCTCATCGCTACGGGCGACTGAGCACGGCTGAGGAGTCGACATGCCGGACAAGATCATCAGGATGCAGCGGTCCGAGACCGACAGTTCCGCGCGTCCCGTGATGCTCGCGATCGGAGGCGATTCCGCTTCCGGCAAGACCACGTTGACCACAGGGCTGGTGGATGCCCTCGGAGCCGACCGCTGTCTGGCGATCTGCGTGGACGACTACCACAAGTTCGACCGCGAAGAACGTAAGAAGCTTCCGTTTACGCCGCTTCACCCCGACTGCAATTACATCGACATCATGGAGCAGCACCTGCAGCTGCTGGCACTTGGCCGCCCGATTCTCAAGCCGGTGTACGACCACTCGACCGGGACCTTTACCCGACCTCAGTACCTGGAGCCGAAGGAGTTCGTGATAGCGGAGGGCCTCCATCCGCTGTCCACCAAGCTCACACGGGCTTGTTTCGACGTGACAGCTTTTCTCGACCCACCTGAGGAGATCAGGCACGAGTGGAAGATCAAGCGTGACTGCGCAAAGCGCGGCTACACCGTCGAGCAGGTACGAGCGGATCTCGAATCCCGAGAGCCGGAGTCAGAGCAGTTCATTCGTCCGCAACGTCGGTTCGCCGACATCGTTGTGCGGTTTGCTCCTATTCCCTCGCGAGCCGATCCACCGGGCACTCCGTTGTCGGCCGAACTGATGCTGAGGCCGACGATCCGCCACCCGACGCTGAGCAACGTCCTTTCCGATGACAACAGGACTGCCATGCATCTCAAGATCATGCGGGACAGGGACGGGACGCCGACCGACTGCCTGCATGTGCATGGCCATGCGTCCGCCGAGGAGGCGCGTCAGCTCGAGAAGTCGATCTGGCAGGAGCTCAATGTGCCGGGCGGGCCGCCGCCGCGACTCGGGGAGATCGACCCAGGAGTGCGAAGCGAGCCGCTCGCCTTGACGCAGCTCATCCTGCTTTACCACCTCCTGCAGGCACGGGAGTAGAAAGGTGTGGTGCTGCGGGTAGCGATCATCGGTTCTGGCCCGGCGGGGGTGTACGCCGTTGAGGCGTTGACCCGCCGGGGCGACGTTGCGGTGGATGTGTTCGACCGTTCGCCGTGTCCGTTCGGCCTCGTCCGGTACGGCGTCGCTCCCGACCACGAAAAGATCCGGTCGATCAGCGCGGCCCTGGGCAACGTGCTCGACCAGTCCCACGTACGATTCCTCGGCAACGTCGACGTCGGCTCTGACATCAGCTTGGCGGAGCTGCGGCTGTTCTACGATGCCGTCCTGTTCGCCAGCGGAGCAGCGACTGACCGGCGGCTGGATGTGCCCGGGGAGGACCTTCTCGGCAGTTTCTCTTCCACCGAGTTCGTCGCCTGGTACAACGGGCACCCGGACGCACCACTCGACACTTTCACGCTCGACGCGCGCAGCGTCGCCGTGGTGGGTATGGGCAACGTCGCCGTCGATCTCGGCCGGCTGCTCGCCAAGACCGCCGACGAGCTGCGGCACACCGACATCGGCGACCACGCGTTGTCTGTACTCGAGCGCAGTCACGTCACCGACATCCACATGATTGGCCGGCGTGGCCCCGTGCAGGCGAAGTTCACAACGAAGGAGCTCCGCGAGCTCGGCGAAATCGCGAACGCCGACGTCATCGTCGACGAGGCGGAGCTCGTGCTCGACGAAGCCAGTGAGCAGCTGCTGGCCACCCGGCCCGCGGCCCAACGAAACCTCAAGGTCCTGCGCGACTGGGCAGCTCATCTCCCGAGCGGTCGGCCTCGCCGGCTGCATCTGCGATTCTGGCAGCGACCGGTGGAGGTGCTCGGGGCCACGCGGGTGACCGGCCTGCGGGTGGAGGAGACCCGGCTCGATGAGGCAGGAAACGTCGTCGGTACGGGACGCACAGCCACGATCGACGCGCAGATGGTGCTACGCGCCGCTGGTTACCGTGGCGTTCCGATTGCGGGTCTGCCCTTCGATGACCGCGCCGGGATTGTTCCGAATGCCGCGGGCAGGGTCGTGGGCGACGGCGAACCCCTGCTGGGCCTCTACGTCGCCGGCTGGATCAAGCGCGGACCGACAGGCGTCATCGGCACGAACAAGGCGGATGCCCGCGAAACAGTCGCTTCGCTGGTCGAGGACGCTCAGTTGCTCCCACCGGCACCGAACCGGGATCCGGAAGACGTCCTACGTTTCCTGACCCAGCGCGACGTACGTGTGGTGAGCTGGGCCGGCTGGCAAGCGATCGAGCTGGCCGAGAGCCAGCTGGGGCAGCAGCGCGGCCGCGCACGCGTCCGGATCAGCGAACGCCACGAACTGCTCCGAGCCGCGTCGGGAGCAGCGACTCTCTGACTCGCTCC
>JACCVZ010000084.1 GCA_013697905.1 Nocardioidaceae bacterium | reverse complement strand
CCCTTTCACCCGTCAGATATGCGCGTTGACCCGTCAGATATGCGCGTTGACCCGTCAGATATGCGCGTTGACCCGTCAGATATGCGCGTTGACCCGTCAGATATGCGCACGCACCGGACTGCTTGTGGTGCTGATGTGACTGATGAGGCATAATGAAAGCGGAGTTCATCCACAAACCTGTAGACGCGAGACCGCCGGGGAAGGCGACCCTCGAGGCCAACAGGAGGAGCGGTGGACCGAAATGCGAGCGCGGACGCCAGTACGGCGACCCGTGGAGTCTTGTTCGTGCATGCGTCACCGTCGGCGCTGTGCCCTCATGTGGAGTGGGCGGTGGCCGGCGCTCTCGACGCGGCCGTCGACTTTTCGTGGATCCCCCAGCCTGCCAAGGCTGGCACCTATCGCGCCGAGTTCTCGTGGACAGGCCTCGTCGGCACCGGTGCAAAGATCGCGTCGGCGCTGCGTGGCTGGGACCACCTGCTGTTCGAGGTGACCGAGGACGCGACCGCGATCAGTGAGGGCGGGCGCTACTGCTGCACTCCCGAACTCGGCATCTACCACGCGGTGACGGGCCTGTACGGCGACGTGATGATCCCCGAGGACCGCCTCAAGGCTGCCGTGGCCAAGGCTGCCATCGGAGACCTGCCGCTGTTGGCCGAGATCGACAAGCTGCTAGGCAAGGCCTGGGACACCGCGCTCGAGCCGTTCCGACACGCCGGCGACGGCGCTGCGGTGCGCTGGCTCCACCACGTCGTCTGAGGGCTGGCCCCGGCGTACCCCTACTCTCAACGGCAACTATGTGGCGGGTCAACGGCAATTATGTGGCGGGTCAACGGAGATCTTAGAGGGGGATGTTGCCGTGCTGGCCGCGGGAGCCGATGTCTGCGGCGGCCAGGGCGACCGCCAGCGCCGACCGGGTGACCGACGGCTCGACCACCTCGTCGACGACGCCGATCTCGACGGCCTTGTCGATACCGCCCGCGATCAGCTCGTGCTCGGCGGCGAGCTCGGCCTCGACCGTCGGACGCAGGTCGGCGGCGACAGCGGCGATCTTGCGACGGTGCAGGACCCGGACGGCAGCGATCGCCCCCATCACCGCAACCTCGGCGCCCGGCCACGCGAATACCTTGGTGGCGCCGAGTGAGCGCGAGTTCATCGCAATGTAGGCGCCGCCGTACGCCTTCCGCGTCACCAGCGTGACTCGAGGCACCTGCGCCTCGCCGAAGGCGTGCAGGAGCTTCGCACCCCGGCGTACGACGCCGTCCCACTCCTGACCGACGCCTGGCAGGTAGCCGGGGACGTCGACCACCACGATCAGCGGGACGGCGTAGGCGTCGCACATCCGCACGAACCGCGCCGCCTTCTCCGCCGACGGTGAGTCCAGGCAGCCACCGAGACGCAGCGGGTTGTTGGCGATGACCCCGACCGACCGGCCACCGAAGCGGCCGAGCGCGGTGACGATGTTTGGCGCCCACTTGTGGTGCAGCTCGAGCATCGACTCGGGATCGAGCAGCTCGGCCACGAACGGGTGGACGTCGTACGCCCGCTTCTTCGACTCCGGCATCTGTTTCGACAAGTCGACGTCGGTGACCGCGTCGACCTCGATGGTGCGCTGGTCGCCCAACAACGACACGAGCCTCCGCGCCTCCCCGAGCGCGTGCGCCTCGGAGTCGGCCAAGACATGCACGACACCGGAGCGCCGCCCGTGCGGCTCGGGTCCGCCCAGCCGGAGCATGTCGACGTCCTCACCGGTGACAGAACGGACGACGTCGGGACCGGTGACGAAGATGCGCCCCTCCGGTCCGAGGATGACGACGTCGGTGAGCGCGGGGCCGTACGCCGCGCCTCCGGCCGCCGGCCCGAGAACGACCGACACCTGCGGCACCTTGCCCGAGGCCTGGGTCATGGCGTGAAAGATCAGCCCGACGGCGTGCAAGGACAAGACTCCCTCGGCCAGCCGAGCTCCCCCGGAGTGCCAGAGGCCGACGATGGGAGACTGATCGGCCATCGCCCGCTGGTAAGCCTTGACGACCACCTTGCAACCCTCGTTGCCCATCGCGCCGCCCATCACGGTGGCATCGGAGCATAACGCGACGGTCGGGACGCCCTCGATGGCGCCCACCGCTGCGAGCATGCCGCTGTCGTCGTCGGCGCTGATGAGCTCCAGGGTGCCAGCGTCGAAGAAGGCGGCGAGCCGTCTGTTCGGGTTCCGGGGGTCCTCTTGGCGGGGAAGCTTCGGCGGTTTCGCCGGTGAGGCTGCGGCTGCGGCTGCGGCTGCGGGGGCATTGTCGGTCGTGGTCATGGTTGCTCCGTACTCAGGCAGAACGGAAGGCGATGGCGACGTTGTGGCCGCCGAAGCCGAAGGAGTTGTTGAGGGCTGCGATGTCGCCGTCCGGCAGCGTCCGCTGCTCGCGGGCGACATCGAGGTCGACCGCCGGGTCAACGTTGTCGAGGTTGATCGTGGGGGGTACGACGCGATGGTGCAGCGCCAGCACGGTCGCCAGCGACTCCAGCGCACCCGCCGCCCCGAGCAGGTGCCCGGTCATTGACTTGGTCGACGTCGTCACCACGTGGTCGGTCTCGCCGCCGAGGGCGTTGGTGATCGCCAGGCATTCGGCGATGTCACCTTGGGGCGTCGAGGTCGCGTGCGCGTTGATGTGAAAGACATCCTTTGGGCTGAGTTGGCTCACGCTCATGGCCTGCTTCATCGCCCTTGTTGCCCCTAGACCGGCCGGGTCGGGCTGGGCGATGTCATGGGAG
>JACCVZ010000079.1 GCA_013697905.1 Nocardioidaceae bacterium | reverse complement strand
ACCTGGTCGAGGGGACGTCGGAGTTCGAGGCGTATCTCGGCGAGCTGCGTTGGGCTCAGCTCTTCGCCCTGCTCAACCGGGAGGAGATGATGGACCGGGCGATCGCATGCTTCGAGCACTGGACGGGCGATGCTGTCGAACGACGTGAGCAGATCAACTGCCACCACAACTACACGGTGCAGGAGAGGCACTTCGGCAAGGACGTGTGGCTCTCCCGCAAAGGCGCCATCAACGCGGGCGTCGGAGTTCCTGGGCTGATCCCCGGCTCCATGGGCACCCGCTCGTACGTCGTCGCCGGCAAAGGGAACGCGATGTCGCTCAACTCCTCCCCGCACGGCGCGGGGCGGGAGTTGAGCCGGACCCGGGCGCGCAAGACGTTCACCCAGACAGACCTCCGGGCGGCCATGGGTGACATCGAGTACCGCGACACGGGGGCCTTCATCGACGAGATCCCAGCCGCCTACAAGGACATCGATGTGGTGATGCGCGACGCGGCCGATCTCGTGGAGGTGCGGCACGTCCTCCGCCAGATCGTCAACGTGAAGGGCGACTAGCGCGACGCCGTCGCCCCGCGGCCCTACTCGGCCGGTCCCGCCGTCAGGGTGACCGTGGCGGTGTGAGAGCCGCCCCGGGTGTCCGTCCACGTCAAGGAGATGGACTGGTCAGGCTTGTAGTGCGACAGGACGGTCTTCAGCTGGCTGCCCGAGGTGATCGCCGTGCCGTCGACCCGGGTGATCGTGTCACCGCTGATGAGTCCAGCCTTCGCTGCCGGCGTCTTCGGCAACGCGCCGGAGATGACGGCCCCGCCCTTGCTGTACGACGCACCGGGCTGGAACTGCACGCCGAGGAAGGCGAGTGAGCCGATGCGGATGTTCCCGCCTGCGTCGCCGTTCTGGATCTTCGAGGCGATCGAGAGGGCTCGGGCGATGGGGATCGCGAAGCCGGTGGACTGTGCAGGCGAGGCCGACGCTGCCGTGTCCATGCCGATGACCTGGTCGCCGGCGTCGTACAGCGGACCGCCGGAGTCCCCGGAGATGACCTGCGCGTCCACCTGGATCATCCCGGTGAGCCGCTCCCCTTCGGTGCTGCCCTCGCTTCGCGTCGTGATCGAGCGGTTGAGACCGGTGATGGTGCCCTTCGCCGCACTGGGGACACCGCCAGCGCCCATGGCGTTCCCCACGGCGACCACGGCATCGCCGACGGACACCGCTCCGGTGTCGGGTGTGATCGGCGTCAGCCCGGAGGCGTTGGTCAGCTGCAGCACCGCCACGTCGTCGACCTTGTCGGTCCCGACGACGGTGGCGACGTACTTGTCACCCGTCGACACGACGGTCACCTTGATCTTCGTCGCGCCCTCGATCACGTGGTTGTTCGTGAGGATCTCGCCGGTCGAGCTGAGGATCATGCCCGTGCCTGCGGCTTTCGCGCCCTCGTACTTGAGGCGCGTGTTGATGTCGACGACGCCGACCTGCTGGCTCAGCGTGGCCCGACCGGGCACCGTGATCGAGGACGGCCGTCCGCCGCGGCGATGGTGCGGCGCCTGGCTCTGCTTGCCGCCCTCCGACGGCCCCGTGGACGGGGGGTTCGCGGAGGGCTGACCGGCTCCGCCCTGCTGTGACGGGCTGCCGCCGGCTGCGATGCCCGCGGCGGAGGACGAGCCGTCCGCGTGGGCATACCCGAAAGCCACGCCGCCTGCGGCGGAGCCTGCAGCGAGCACGAGAGCGGCGGCAGCGCCCAGCGCCTTCGTGCGCGTCGACACGGGTCTGCGGCTGCCTCCTGATCCGGCGGCCTGCACAGGAGGAAGCGCAGCGCCGCCGTACCGGGTCGGGGCAGTGTCCTGACCGGTCCACTGCCAGGGCTGACCTTGGCGGTCCGGTTCGCTGGGGTGGACGTCCTCTGGGCTGTTCGTCATCTGGTGCTCCTGGACTCTTGCCACTGCGGCTTGCTCCCAGCCAACCTCTCGACCCCATGAGTTTGCTGTGCGCTTGCCCAGGAATGGCCGAGACTTTGGGGAGCTGTTCCGCGCCGTAGTGCCGCTGCGGA
>JACCVZ010000073.1 GCA_013697905.1 Nocardioidaceae bacterium | reverse complement strand
GGAGATATCCGATGATCCAGCAGGAGTCGCGACTCAAGGTCGCCGACAACACCGGTGCCAAGCAGATCTTGTGCATCCGTGTGCTCGGCGGCTCGGGTCGGCGCTACGCCGGTATCGGCGACGTCATTGTCGCCACCGTCAAGGACGCCATCCCCGGCGGCAACGTCAAGAAGGGTGAGGTGGTCAAGGCCGTGATCGTGCGTACCGTCAAGGAGCGCCGTCGCGCCGACGGCTCCTATATCCGCTTCGACGAGAACGCAGCGGTGATCCTTCGTCAAGACGGCGAGCCGCGCGGTACCCGCATCTTCGGCCCGGTTGGGCGTGAGCTGCGCGAGAAGAAGTTCATGCGGATCATCTCCCTCGCCCCGGAGGTGCTTTGACATGGCAAGCAGAATGACCATCAAGAAGGGTGACGTCGTGCGCGTCATCGCCGGCAAGGACAAGGGTGCCGAGGGCAAGGTCATCGCGGTGCTGACCGACCACAACCGCCTGATCGTCGAAGGTGTCAACCGTGTGAAGCGGCACACCAAGGTGGTCAACGCAGGTGGCCGGGCCGGCACGACCGGCGGCATCATCACCCAAGAGGCGTCGATCCACGCCTCCAACGTGATGCTGCTGACCGAGGTCGGCGGCAAGAAGGTTCCGACCCGCATCGGTGCCAAACGCATCGAGGTCGAGAAGACCCGCCATGACGGCTCGAAGTACAAGGCACACCGCAGCGTGCGCGTCGCTACGAGGAACGGCGAGGAGATCTGATGACGACCGAGACCACCGAGTCGACCGACGCTCCGGCGTCGACCGAGCGCCCGCGCAACGAACCGCCGCGTTTCAAGGCCCGGTACCGCGAGGAGATCTTGCCCGCACTCAGGGAAGAGTTCGCCTACTCCAACGTCATGCAGGTGCCAGGTCTGACGAAGATCGTCGTCAACATGGGTGTTGGCGAGGCTGCCCGGGACTCCAAGCTGATCGAGGGCGCCGTCCGCGACTTGACCATCATCACCGGTCAGAAGCCGCAGGTGACCCGAGCGCGCAAGTCGATCGCACAGTTCAAGCTGCGCGAGGGCATGCCGATCGGCGCTCACGTGACGCTGCGCGGTGACCGGATGTGGGAGTTCTTGGACCGGTTGCTGACGCTTGCGTTGCCCCGGATAAGGGACTTTCGCGGGCTGTCTCCCAAGCAGTTCGACGGCAAGGGCAACTACACGTTCGGTCTGACCGAGCAGGTCATGTTCCACGAGATCAACCAGGACAAGATCGACCGTCAGCGGGGGATGGACATCACCGTCGTCACCACCGCTACCAACAATGACGAGGGGCGTTCGCTCCTCAAGCACCTCGGCTTTCCCTTCGCGGAGTGATGAACATGCAGAGTCGCGGAGCGGCAAATATGCAGAACAAGGAGAACTGATGGCCAAGACATCGCTCGTCGTCAAGGCATCCCGGAAACCAAAGTTCAAGGTTCGTGGTTATACGAGGTGCCAGCGCTGCGGCCGACCCAAGTCGGTCTACCGCAAGTTCGGCCTGTGCCGGATCTGCCTGCGCGAGATGGCGCATCGTGGCGAGCTGCCCGGCATCACCAAGAGCAGCTGGTAGACGAGACCATAATGTCAGCACCACACGATGCGCTGAAGGTCGCAATGCCGAAACCACAGCGAGAAAGAGGCCGACGGCCATGACGATGACAGACCCGATCGCGGACATGCTTACGCGTCTGCGCAATGCCAACCAGGCGTACCACGACACCGTGAGCATGCCTTACAGCAAGCTGAAGTCCGGCGTTGCGGAAATCCTCCAGCAGGAGGGCTACATCGGCTCATGGAAGGTCGACGAGCCAGCCGACGCCGGCCCGGTCGGCAAGTCGTTGGTGATCGACCTGAAGTACGGCCCCAGCCGAGAGCGCTCGATTGCTGGCGTCCGCCGCATCAGCAAGCCGGGACTGCGTGTGTACGCCAAGTCCACTGGGCTGCCCAAGGTGCTCGGAGGGCTGGGTGTCGCCATCATCTCGACGTCGACCGGCCTTCTTACGGACCGTCAAGCCAAGCAGAAGGG
>JACCVZ010000069.1 GCA_013697905.1 Nocardioidaceae bacterium | reverse complement strand
GACGAGGAGCGTGCCGGGATCGTCGGTCATGTCGGTGCCGAGCCGGGTGACTGCATCTTTTTCGCGGCCGGCCCCTTCAAGGCGGCCCGCGCGCTGTTGGGTGCGGCGCGGCTCGAGGTGGGCCGACGCCGCGGGCTCATCGACTCGTCCGCCTGGTCGTTCGTGTGGATCGTCGACGCACCGATGTTCGAGCCGACGGCCGAGTCCGACGACGTCGCCGTCGGCTCAGGTGCCTGGACGGCAGTGCACCACGCATTCACGTCGCCGAAGCCGGAGAGCCTCGCCACCTTCGACACCGATCCCGGTGCCGCTCTCGCCTTCGCCTACGACATCGTCTGCAACGGCAACGAGATCGGTGGCGGTTCCATTCGTATCCATCGCGAGGACGTGCAGAGGCGCGTCTTCGCGGTGATGGGGCTGCCGGAGGTCGAGGCGCAGGAGAAGTTCGGCTTCCTGCTCGAGGCGTTCAAGTACGGCGCGCCGCCGCATGGCGGCATCGCCTTCGGCTGGGACCGCATCTGCGCGCTGCTCGCGGGCAGTGACTCGATCCGGGACGTCATCGCCTTCCCCAAGACGGGTGGCGGCCACGACCCGCTCACGGCCGCTCCAGCGGCTATCACCGCCGAGCAGCGTCGAGAAGCGGGGGTGGACGGCGGAGTCTCGACCCGCACCGCCGCCTCACCCGACGAGACTGCCGCCTCCGTCTCCGTGTCCAGCTGACTGGCCGAGGCGGCTGTTCTCAGATCGTTACCTCTCGTGCCCTGTACAGAAACAGGGCGTGGTCTAGAGTCCTGCACGGCTCACACAACGAGCCGACCCGCGAAGAAAGGCACCCATGACCGTTGCGGATCTCGAGGTTCTGGGTGTCGGCGACGCTGAGGTCGCTCCTCCGCTCGACCCGTCCGGGAAGAAGATCACCGGACGGTCACCGACCCGGATAGCGCTCGATCGACTGCGCAGAGACAAGGTCGCCGTCGTGTCGGCCGCGATCGTCATCGTCCTCGTCATCGCGGGAGTTCTCGCCCCGGTCATCTCGAACGCGCTCGGCCTGCTCTACAACCGGCCCCCGAGCACCCCGGCCACCCAGTACCTCCAGTACGGCTATCCCCGGGCCGAGTACGGCCCGCCGTTCGGCGGCTACACCTGGGACCACCCGCTCGGCTTGGACCCCACGACGGCCTACGACAACTTCGCCCGTCTCCTCTACGGCATCCGCACCTCCTTCGCCGTCGCCCTGCTCGCGACGTTCTTCACCACCGTGATCGGCGTGACCATCGGTCTCGTCGCCGGGTTCGCCCGCGGCGCCCTGGACAAGTTCATCTCATTCGTCATCGACGTCTTCTTGTCGTTCCCGTTCCTGCTGGGCGCACTGGCGCTCGCCCCGATCATCGCCAGCCGGTTCTCGGGCAACCCCAGCTTGCTGAGCAAGGCTCAGTTCATCTCGCTGGTCGCGGTGCTTGTCATCTTCGGCTGGATGGGGCTGGCCAGGTTGATCCGCGGTCAGGTGCTGTCCTTGCGCGAGCGCGAGTTCGTCCAGGCCGCCCAGGTGATCGGCGTGCCGACCCGACGCATCCTGTTCAAGGAGCTGTTGCCCAACCTGGTGGCGCCGATCGTGGTGACGATCTCGCTGAACCTACCGGGATACGTCGCCGCCGAAGCCGGCCTCGCCTTCCTGGGGATCGGGCTCACCGGCATTCCGTCGCTCGGTCAGACGATTCTCCGGGCCACGGCCTTCTACGACCAATACCCGTTGTACCTCTGGGCGCCCGTGCTGACCGTGATGGCACTGGTGATGGCGCTCAACCTCCTAGGTGACTCCGTCAGAGACGCCTTCGACCCCTCTACTCGTCGGTGACAACGTCGCCGAGAGATTGCACCATTAACCACGAAAGGGTGGGTAAGACATGCGGTTGAAGAAACCGATTATCGCCGCCTCCACCGACGCACTGCTTGCCCTCGCGGCTTGCGGCGGCGGCGGCAACGGAGGCGCACCAGTCAACGAGAAGAACACGCCTCTCGAAGGTGGTGGCGCCGGCCAGGGCCAGGACCCAACCCGCACGGAGGGTCCGGCCCCCGACATCGAAGGTGCCCAGGAGGGTGGCACCGTCACCGTCTCCAGCGTCAACGGTATGAACTCCATGGACCCGAGCGAGGCGTACTACGTCAACACGGCGTCGATCTTAAGCGGCCTCGTCACGCGTTCGCTGACGCAGTACGTCTACGTGGACGGCGAGATGGTCCTGATTCCGGATCTGGCAACCGACCTGGGCACGCCCAACGACGACTACAC
>JACCVZ010000039.1 GCA_013697905.1 Nocardioidaceae bacterium | reverse complement strand
CGAGCGCAGCGAGAAGCAGCAGCTTGCCGGTTGGCGGTCGGACCGCGACCGCGTCTCGAAAACCCGAGCGGCTCCCGGGCTCTGGTCCGGTGTCGACGGTCCTGCCAACGCCGGTCGCGGCGTCGTCGTCGGCGTCATCGACTCGGGCATCTGGCCCGACAACCCATCGTTCGCCGGGATCCCCGCTGGCCAGGCGGCACTTGCGCGGCGGTATCCGGGCTTCACCGTCAGTTGTGGCAGCGCCGAGCAGTGGGCGGCGTCCGACTGCAACGACAAGCTGGTCACGGGGCGGTACTTCGTCGAGGGTTTCGGCGCCGAGAACATCGCTGGTTCGGAATACCTGTCCCCCCGCGACGGCAGTGGCCATGGCTCGCACACCGCCGCCATCGCCGCCGGCAACGCCGGCGTCTCGGTGCAGATCAACGACCAAGACTTCGGAAAGATCTTCGGGATGGCGCCCGGCGCTGGGCTCGCCGTCTACAAGGCCTGTTGGGTGGCGCCTGACCCCGACGACGACGGATGCACCACCGCCGACACCATCATGGCGATCGACCAGGCCGTCAGCGACGGCGTCGACGTCCTCAATTACTCCATCAGCGTCGACCCCGTCGACCCGAGCCACCCAGCGGACCCGCTGACCGACGCGGTCGAGGTGGCCTTCCTCAACGCTTCCGCGGCCGGAGTCTTCATCTCGACGCCCTCGGGCGACGACGGGCCGCGGCCCGGCACCGTGACCCACCAGAGCCCCTGGGTCACCACGGTCGCTGCCGTCAGCCAGCAGAGCTATCGCGGCACCGTGACACTCGGCGACGGAACGCGCGTCCAGGGCGCGATGGTGTCGAACCAGCGCGTCGGCTCGACCCGCCTCGTGTACGCCGGCGACGTCGGGTCTCAGAGCGCGAGCGACGGCCAGGCGCAGCGCTGCTTCCCGGGTGCCCTCGACGCCAGCCTGGTCGACAAGGCCATCGTGGTGTGCGATCGAGGAGCCATCGCCCGCGTTGCCAAGAGCCAGGCCGTCAACCGGGCGGGCGGCAGCGCCATGATCCTCGTGAACAGGTCGCCAGGTAGCACAGACGCCGATCTGCACTCCGTGCCCACCGTGCACGTCGACCACGCCGGGGCCGCTGCGATCAAGCGTTACCTGGCCCGCAGTCTTACGCCGTCGGCGGCGATTGCTCCCGCCCGGGATGAGCAAGCCGGCGCACGCACGATCGCCGACTTCTCCGGGCGAGGACCGGCAACGGGCAGCGCTGGCGACGTGCTGAAGCCCGACCTCGCAGCCAACGGGGTCAGTGTGCTGGCCGCCGTAGCGCCGCCGTCGAACTTCGGTCGGTTGTGGGATCTCTACTCGGGCACCTCGATGTCAGCACCTGCCGTCGCTGGGCTAGCCGCGATGCTCGCCGCACGGCACTCCGACTGGTCGGCGGCCGCACTCAAGTCCGCACTGACTACCACGGCCATGTCGCTCGCGGTCAGGGGTGGCCGGCTGGCTCAGGGCGCCGGGGTGGTCTCCCCCCAGCGCATGCTCGACCCGGGGCTCGTGTACGACGCCGGTCTGCCCGGCTGGCTCGGCTACCTGCGTGGTCGTGGAGTCTCCTACGGCGCACACCAGCAGGGCCCTGCTGTTGCCGGTGAGGACCTCAACTTGCCGTCGATCAGTCTCGGCAGTCTGGTCGGTACCGACCGCGTGACGCGCACGGTGACCAACGTCTCCGGCAGCAACGAAACCTACGTCGCTCGCATCAATGGTGTGCGTGGGGTGGACGTTTCGGTGACGCCAAGCTCGCTTCGGCTGGCGCCGGGAGACTCGGCCGAGTTCACCGTGTCTTTCAGCGCCCGCAAGCGGGCTCGCTACGAGCAGTTCGCCGCCGGCTCACTGACGTGGCGAGGGTCTGAGGGCCATCGAGTGACGTCGCCGATCGTCGTACGTCCCCAGTATCTCCGTGCCCCGGATGAGGTGACTGCGCCTCGCTCCGCCCTCAGCACCCACGTCATGGCCCGTGCCGGTG
>JACCVZ010000024.1 GCA_013697905.1 Nocardioidaceae bacterium | reverse complement strand
TCGTGCCCAAGCCGCACACGCCCTTCCAGTGGGCCAGCCAGCTCGACCACGAGACCACCGACCACCGACTCCAGCTGTTGCGAGACGAGGTCCGCAAGGACAAACAGTTCGGCCGGGCGATCGGGTTTCGCTACCACGATGGCAAGCCGGGCATCATCGAAGGGCTACTGTCGCGCGGCGACCGTCGCGTCGGACGTGTCATCGAGGAGGTGTGGCGCGACGGTGGCCGCTTCGACGGCTGGAGCGAGCACTTCTCCTACGACCGCTGGATCGCGGCCTGCGAGCGCGCGCTGGCCGATGAGCCGGTCGACCTCGACTGGTACACCGTGCGTGAGCGCGAGTACGCCGAGGTGCTGCCCTGGGAGCACCTCGACTCCGGTCTCGACCGTGACTGGTTGTGGGAGGACTGGCAGGACGCTGTCAACGGGGTGGAGGTCGACGACTGTCGTTGGACCCCGTGCTTCGACTGCGGCGTCTGCCCCGAGATGGGCACCGAGATCCAGATCGGCCCCACCGGAAAGCAGCTGCTTCCGCTGTCGGTGGTCTGACGACGGGGGCTTTCGCCCGGCCCCGATCGTCACTAGTGTCGGTGGACGACCCGCACCCGGGAACTTGTCGACGTGAGGTGAGAGCGCCATGACCCTGTCCCGACGCAACTTCTTGGTGAGCACCGGTGCCGCCGGGCTTTCGCTCGGCATTGCCGGCAGCGTGGACGCGCTGTTCACCGCCAACCCTGCTGCCGGAGTCCGCGGGCCGTCGCGGGGCTACGGTCCGCTGGTGCCGGACCCCCGCGGGATCCTCGATCTCCCCAGGGGTTTCAAATACCGCATCTTGTCCCGTGAAGGTCAGCCGATGAAGTCCGGTCGCGGACTGGTTCCGAGCAGCTTCGACGGGATGGGCAGCTTCGCGACGAAGGAGCAGGGGGTGCATCTCGTGCGCAACCACGAGGCCTACCCAGATGCGGCTCACCTGGTGCCGAGAACCGGGGCCGACACCACGTTCGACCCAGGGGCCGGCGGTGGCACCACCACCCTTGTGCTGAGCCCCTCGCTTCGCACGCAGGAGGAGTACGTCAGCCTGAGTGGCACCGCCATCAACTGTTCCGGCGGCATCACCCCCTGGCACACGTGGTTGAGCTGCGAGGAGACCGAGGAGAGGGCGGGGGTCACGGGCTACGAGAGGAACCACGGGTGGATCTTCGAGGTCGACCCGTACAACAACCGCCGCAACGTCGACCCGCGCCCGCTCAGGGACATGGGCCGGTTCATGCATGAGGCGGTAGCGGTCGATCCCGTCACAGGGGCCCTTTACGAGACAGAGGACGCGTTCAGCGGTGAGCCGCTCGGCACCTATTACCGATTCCTTCCCCACCGGCCGCTAGGCGGGTACGGCAGCCTGCGTGCCGGTGGCACCCTTCAGGCGCTCCGCGTGCCTGGCCTGGAGGATCTGTCGACGGTTCGCCGGGCAGGGACGACATTCCGCCATATCGAGTGGCTCGACGTACCAGACCCCGAAGCCACCACCACCCCGACCCGGGCGCAGGACTACCCGAGGCCGATCACCCGCGGGCAGAAGCTCGAGGGCGCCTGGTGGGGGAACAGCGACCACTCGTCGTACTTCGTCTCGTCCTACGCACGGCCTGCGGACGGCTCCGCGAGGCCGCACGACGGCCAGGTCTGGCGTTACGACCCGCGAGCGAACACACTCACGCTCGAGCTCATCTTCACCACCGGGTACGAGGCCGACAACCTGTACGAGCAACCCGACAACATCTGCGTGTCGCCCTATGGCGGCCTGATGATCTGTGAGGACTCCGCCGGCGAGAACTACATGATCGGCACCACGTCGGACGGCGAGCCGTTCGCCTTCGCGCGTAACCGTCAGTACCTGGAGCCCGGCGAGACCGGGGAGCTGTCCGGGGTGTCGTTCTCACCCGACGGGCGCGTCATGTTCTTCAACGTCTACAACCCGGGAACCACGTTCGCTGTGACAGGGCCCTGGCGCCGACAGAAGTAGCGGTCGGCACCTCGGCCCAGCGGCAAGGCAGTGTCGGCGTACCCGCGTACCTTTTGCGCATGACCGACAACCGACGTGCCGCCGCCCAGTTCATCGCCACGCTCGAGGGTCGCGACTGGGACGGTTGGGCGGCGCTTCTGCATCCCGATGTCGTCTACGAGCTGCCCCAGTCGCGCGAGCGCATTCGCGGGCGGGAGCGCTACCTGCAGTTCAACCGCGACTATCCCAGCGAGTGGCACCTGAGGGCGAAAGTCGTGCTCGCCGACCAGACCGATGGTTGCGTCTGGTTCGACTGGGTGGTGGGTGATGAGCAGGCCGAGGGCGTCGTGTTCTTCTCGTTCGACGGTGAGGGGCTCATCACCCGCGTCACCGACTTCTGGCCCGAACCCTACGACCCGCCGTCCGGTCGCGAGCAGCTGGTCGAGCGCTGGTGACCCAGCCGGGCGTCAGCCCGCGGTCTGCAAGGTTCGGTACCGCCCACTGCTAGCCCGCTCGGCCGCCGTGCTGGACGTCGGCGGAAACGCGCCGCACTACCTCGTCCTCGACGTATCGGGGCCGTGACACCAACCAGCCGGCGACAGCCTGCGGCAGGATCAGCACGGTGAGCACGATGAGCGGCACCGTCCAGCCGCCGGTGGCGCCGTAAACGGCGCCCATCATGAACGGTCCGACCGCTGCGATGAGGTAGCCCACCGACTGGGTGAATCCCGACAACGCTGCCGTGCCGTCGCTGGTGCGTGCCCGCAGCCCGATGAGTGTCAGGGCGAGCGGGAACATGCCGGTTCCGATCCCGATCAGCACCGCCCAGACCAGCGCTCCGGCTGCCGGCCACAAGATCAAGCCGACATAGCCGGCGACGTAGCTGGCGCACAGGGCGAGGATCAGCGGGGTCTGGTTGGTCCGGCGTACGACCATCGCCGGGAGCGTGAACGAGATCGGGATGCTGATCGCGGTCGTCAATCCCAGCAGCAGCCCGGCGACTTCGGCCGAGAACCCGGCGTCACGGAAGATCTGCGGCAACCAGCCGAAGATGGCGTAGGCCTGCAAGGACTGCGAGGCGAAGAACAAGGCCATCGCCCAGGCAAGGGGCGATCGCGCTACGGCCCTGGCGGACATCGCAGCGCCGTCACCCGCCGCAGTCTCGGGGCGTACGTCGTGGCGGACCAGCCCCAGCCAGGGCAGCGCGGCCACCGCGGCGGTCACACCCCATGCCGCCAACCCCACCCGCCACGAGCCACCGATCTGGGAGATCGGCACCGTGAGCACCGAGGCGAAGGTGAGCCCGACGGCGAGGAAGGTGCTGTAGATGGACGTCAGCAACCCCACTCGGTCAGGGAAGTGACGCTTGACCAGCGAGGGCAGCAGGACGTTGGCCGTGGCCATCCCCGCCAGCGCAGGGAAGGTCGCGGCGATGAACACCGCAGTGTTGTCGGCTTCGGCCCGAACGAACAAGGCCACGGCCGCCAGTACCAGCGACACCAGCATCACTCGATGCATCCCGACCCGTCGCGCGACCCAGGGCGCAACAGAGGCGAAGCCGGCGAAGCACAGCACGGGCAGCGTGGTCACCACACCCGCGGTGGTAGGACTCATCGACAGCCCCGTACGCACCTCCGACAGCACGGGGCCGACGCTGATGGCAGCGGGGCGAAGGTTGAACGAGAGGGCCACGAGTCCGACCAGGATGAACAGTTGCTGGCGACGGTGGGCAGACACAGTCCACCATTGTCGACCCAGGGCGAGCATCAGCGCGACAGACCCAACACGTGAGATGACTCATGTTCCCTGATGCGGCCGCTGGAGCGACCGCACCACTTTGTGCTACCGCCGCGAGTTCGCCTGGTAGTAGGCGCTGGAGTCTGACTTGTAGAGGAACACCAGGGCCGCCACGCCGACGATGACGTTGAGCGCGCCGATGATCAACGACACCACCGTCTGGTTGCCGGCCGACACTTGGTAGAGGAAGGACAGTACGTTGATCACGCCGAGGACGGTGGCGACGATCCGCGCCCAGCTCTTCCCCTTGCCGTTTGCCGAAGCCATCCACAGCCAGAGGGCTGCCCCGATGAGCCCGATGACGACGATGAAGCCGACGGCGACCCCGAAGATGGAGTCGACGTCGGACTGGGTGAAGGCGCTGCCGCTGTCGCGTAGCTGCTGGCGTACGTCGTCCTTCAGCGCGCCGAGCGTGAGGAGCCCGACGATGATCCCGACAAGGCTCAGGCCGGCTCCCACCCGCATCAACATCACCGCGGTCTTCATCGACGGTGGCTGCTCCGTGCTTGCGACGTAGGCGTCGCGGTCGGATCGGGCGCTGTCTTCGGGATACTGCGGGTACTGCTGCTGATCGCTCATGGGATGCCCCCGGTGTCGACGGGTCCGGACGGGCGGGCCGCCGGACAGTGCGTGGGACAGGCTAGGCGATCTGCGCGCCAGGCGTCTCGCTCTGCCTGGATGAGGGCTGGCGTGTTGACCTGACAGTTCTGAGAGACTACTTTCGAAACATGTCTCTCAGAAATCCAATGGGCGACTTCGAGATCACTGATCCGCAGGCGATGCGGGCGCTCGCCCACCCGGTCCGGCTTGCCATCCTCAACCGTCTCCAGCGCCACGGGCCGGGCACCGCCACCAAGCTCGCTCCGTACGTCGACGCATCACCGTCGGTGACGAGCTGGCATTTGCGGCACCTGGCCCGCTTCGGGCTGGTGACGGAGTACGACGGCGGCAGCGATAAGCGGCTGCGGTGGTGGCAGGCGCACGCCAAAGGCTTTCGGTTCGAGATGCCCGACGATCTCGAGGGCCAGGCAGCGGCCCGGCTGCTGCGTGGTCAGCTGCTCCGAGCTGCGGTCGAGCAGGTCGCAGCCTGGTCGCGCGACGTCGAGCCCCGCCTGGACAGCGACTGGGACAAGGTGGTCGGCATCGCCAACACGGGGGTCGAGGTGACGCGGGAGGAGGCCGGCGAAATCCAGGCCCAGGTCGAACGGATGCTCGCGCCGTACGTCGAGCGCCGTGACGGTGGCACCGTCCCCACGGGCGCTCGGGCGGTGCGGTTCCTGCGTTTCACGCTGCCGGCAGCCGTCGAGAGGGCAGACGCGACCGCCCATGAGTGAGCAGGCTGGGCTGGCGCTCGCCGGCCGCCGAGCGGTCTGGGCGAACCGGTCGTTTCGCCGGTTCTGGTACGGCGAGTCGGTGTCGCAGATCGGCGATCGGGTGTCAGAGCTCGCGATCCCCTTGATCGCGATCTTGGCGCTCGACGCCTCGGCGAGCGAGGTCGGCGCGCTGACGGCCGCAGTCTGGTTGCCCAACCTCTTCTCCATCGTCGTGGGCAGCTGGGTCGAGCATTGGCCCAGCAAGCGCCGCCTGATGGTGGCGGCAGACCTGGTGCGGGCGGTCGTGCTCCTCACGATCCCGGTGGCCTATGTCGCCGGCGCGCTGAACCTGGCGCAGCTGTTCGTCGTGGCGATCGTTGCGGGGGCGGGACAAGTCGTGTTCGACACCGCCTACCCGCCGTTCTTCGTCGCCATGGTCCCCAAGCGCGACTTCCTGGACGCCAACAGCCTGCTCAGCATGAGCCGGTCCGCATCGTTCATCGCCGGTCCGGCGCTCGGAGGCGGGCTCGTGCAGCTGCTCACCGCTCCCGTCGCCGTCCTCGTCGACGCCGTGTCGTTCCTGTGGTCGGCGTGGATGATCCGCGGACTGCGGGTCGCCGAGCGTCCAGTGGAGGGCCTGGGCAGCGAGCCGTGGCACCGCCGGGTGGGAATGGGCCTGAGGTTCGTGGTCACGCACCCATATCTGCGGGCCGGCCTGGGGTGCGTCAGCACGGTCAACTTCTTCACGTTCATGGCGAACGCGTTGCTGATCTTGTTCGCCAGCCGCGAGCTTGGGCTGTCCGCGGGCGTGATCGGCCTGGCCTTCGGCGTCGGCTCGGTGGGGGGCCTGCTCGGCGCCTGGGCGGCGCCCCGGCTGTCGGTTCGGTTCGGCGTCGGTCCGATGATCGTCGTCGGCTCGATCGTCTTCCCGGCGCCGATCGCGCTGGTCGCGGTCGCCGCCGGGCCGGCCTGGCTCGCAGCAGCGACGCTCGGCGCCGCCGAGTTCATCTCGGGGTTCGGCGTGATGCTGCTCGACATCAACCTGAACGCCGTGCAGGCGAGCGTGACGCCCGATGCGGTGCGGAGCCGGATCGCCGGGGCGTTCCGGACGATCAACTACGGCACCCGACCGCTGGGGGCACTCATCGGCGGACTCCTGGGCAGCTACCTGGGGCTGCGCCCGACCCTGCTGCTGTCCACACTCGGTGCGGTGCTGGGCTTCCTCTGGCTGCTGCCGTCCCCGATCCCCCGGATCCGCTCGCTCGACGAACTCGACGACGGGCTGCCCGGTCGCGGCGGCCAGTCAAGGTAGCCGGCCAGGCTTACGTGAGCCGTCCGGCACCACCCGCGCGGTTGGGTGGCGGAAGGGCCGCGCGGATATCGTCATGGCGTGCCCGAGCAACCTCCGCAGCAGCCGCCGCCGGTGCAGAAGCTGCGGGTCCGCTACGCCAAGCGCGGGAGGCTCCGGTTCACCAGCCACCGTGACTTCGGGCGGGCGTTCGAGCGGGCGGTACGCCGAGCCGGCCTCCCCATGGCGTACTCCTCGGGCTTTCACCCGCATCCGCGCATCTCCTACGCGAACGCGTCACCGACCGGGGCAGCGACCGAGGCGGAGTACCTCGAGATCAGTGTCGCCGAGATCTGTGACCCCGCCGACATCTTGCAGCGTCTCGACGCGTCCCTGCCGGCCGGCCTGGACGTCCTCGATGTCGTAGAAGCCGGACCGGGATCGCTGGCCGACCGGCTGGAAGCCAGCCGCTGGCAGATCGCCCTCTCGGGCGTCGAGACAACGACCGCCAAGGATGCGGTGGCGCGTTTCGTGGCGCAGCCGGCAATCGAGGTCGAACGGATGACCAAGCGAGGACTCCGCGCCTTCGACTGCCGGGCGGCCGTCGTCACCATGGTGGCGCGTGCTGGGGAGGTGGGCGGTCGGGAGTGTGCGATACTGGACGTGGTCATACGGCATGGAACGCCCGCCGTGCGACCCGACGACATCCTCGCCGGTCTCCAGGAGATTGCCGGCCTCGTAGCGCCGGTTCCGCCTCTGCAGACGCGAATCGCGCAGGGGCCACTCGATGCGGAGACGGCAGGCGTGGGTGACCCGCTCGGTCCTGATCGCGACGCCCAGCCACCCGCTGGCGACCGCTGACCTGCCGCTCGGCCACTCACAGGTCGCCGCCGCTGCAGCCAGGAGCCGTACGCCGTACGACGCCAGCCGCAGCGTCACCGCAAGCTTGCGTGGTGACCGGACAGCAACCGGTGACCACGACCGAACCCGCTTCCGTGCGGCGCACAAGCGCCCGGAAGCATGCGAGGAGCGCACCATGCTCGACGACGACGCCATGTCGACCGTCACCCCTGAAACATCCACTACAGCGGCATCTGCACCTGCGGCGCCCCGGACCCGCCGTCGGGCGGCGAGCCGGCCCGCCGGCCCTCCCGCCGCCGCCGAGACGGCCAGTCCGGAGGTCGCATCGGTGATGACCCCGGCGCCCTCCCCTGGGGACGCCGCAACCACGATCGACGACAAACCAGCCAAGAAGGCGACGCGGAAGCGGCCCAGCAAGAAGACCGCCGCGACCATCACGTCGGATGACGGCGCAGGGTCGGACGCCGGACCTGCTGCCGCCGCGGATTCGTCTCACACTGAGCCGGCCGTCCAGCCGAAGCCGGCTCGACGGCGGACCAGCAAGAAGGCCGCAGCCAACCCATCCGCCGCAACCGACGGGTTCCCCGAGGTTGCGGGCAACCTCACGGCCGACGTCCAGTCGCCCCAAAGTGACCACGACAGCCGCTCGGACGACAACGCTTCCGGGCGGGCGTCGGAGACGGCCCCGTCCGTCCTCGCCACCGTGCTTTTCCAGCCGCCGGACCCGGCGAAGGCGACGCCGCGCAAGCGGGCGTCCCGTGCGGCGGGACCTGCCGCCAACAGGCAGGACTCTGGCGCTGGCACTGACAAAACCTCCGTGAGCGACCCCGGCGACCCTTCGGCGGATGACGACGACGAATCCGGCGCGGGAACCCGACGTCGTCGGTCCCGCGGTGGTCGCAACCGCCGCAAGTCGTCCGGCGACGACGCGAGCACGGAGCAGTCGCTCCCGTCGGAGCAGGCAGGCGATAGCCCCGAGCCGAGCGACAGCCGTGGCAAGCAGGACTCGGCCGGAGCCGATGACGAGCGAGACGGGGACGCGGGAACGTCACGCCGTCGACGCAGGCGTCGTCGCGGCAGCGAGGACGCAGGCGACAACAACGCTGACTCCGGCGACACCGCCGTACGGGTTCGTCAGCCACGCGCCAAGAAGGACAAAGACACCGTCACCAGCGTCGAGGGCTCGACCCGGGTCGAAGCCAAGAAGCAGCGGCGCCGAGAGGGCCGTGAAGCCGGCCGCCGCCGGCCGCCGATCTTGAGCGAGTCGGAGTTCCTTGCCCGCCGGGAGTCCGTCGAGCGGGTGATGGCGATCCGTCAACGCGGCGACATGACGCAGATCGCGGTCCTCGAGGACGACGTTTTGGTCGAGCACTATGTGGCCCGCGAGTCCCAGAGCTCCATCATCGGCAACGTCTACGTCGGTCGGGTCCAGAACGTGCTGCCCAGCATGGAGGCGGCCTTCATCGACATCGGCAAGGGCCGCAACGCCGTGCTGTACGCCGGCGAGGTCAACTGGGACCTGCGCGACGACGTCAAGCAGCCGCGGCGAATCGAGAACGCCCTCAAACCGGGCCAAGCCGTGCTCGTCCAGGTGAGCAAGGACCCGATCGGGCACAAGGGTGCCCGCCTCACCAGCCAGATCAGCCTGCCGGGCCGTTACCTGGTCTTCGTGCCAGCGGGTGGCACCAGCGGCATCAGCCGCAAGTTGCCCGACACCGAGCGCAACCGCCTCAAGAACGTGCTCAAGGACATCCTTTCCGACGACGCCGGTGTCATCATCCGGACCGCGGCCGAGGGTGCCAGCGAAGAGGAGCTGACGCGTGACGTCACGCGCCTCACCGCTCGCTGGGAGGACATCGAGAAGAAGTCGAAGAAAGGCCAGGCGCCCCAGCTGCTGTACGCCGAGCCCGACACCACGCTGCGGGTCGTGCGCGATCTCTTCACCGAGGACTTCTCCAAGCTCGTCATCCACGGGGATGACGCGTGGGACATGGTCGACGGTTACGTGCAGCACGTCGCTCCCGACCTCATTGAACGGCTCGAGAGGTACGACGGCAGCGGCGACATCTTCGACGACTTCCGGATCGACGAGCAGATCGCCAAGGCGATGGAGCGCAAGGTGTGGCTTCCATCCGGGGGGTCGCTCGTCATCGACCGCACCGAGGCGATGACCGTCGTCGACGTCAACACCGGCAAGTTCACCGGGTCGGGCGGCAACCTCGAGGAGACCGTCACCAAGAACAACCTGGAGGCCGCCGAAGAGGTGGTGCGGCAACTGAGGCTCCGCGACATCGGCGGCATCATCGTGGTCGACTTCATCGACATGGTCCTCGAGGACAACCGCGACCTGGTGCTGCGGCGGTTGGTCGAGTGCCTCGGCAGAGACCGCACGCGACACCAGGTGGCCGAGGTCACCTCGCTCGGACTGGTGCAGATGACACGCAAGCGGATCAGTACCGGGCTGCTTGAGGCGTTTGGTGAGACATGCGAACACTGCCAAGGTCGCGGCGTCGTGGTCCACAGCGAACCGGTCGAACCCAAGCAGTCCGACCATGGCCGCGGCGGTGGCAAGTCCGAGTCCGGGCAGGGCGGCTCCAAGCGCTCCGGTCAACGACGTGGGGGCCGCAAGTCCGGCAGCAACGGGAACGGCCACGACTCGGCTTCCGCTTCCGAGGACAAGGACGCGGGCGGTGGTTCGTCCGAGGACAAGACTGACCGCGATGCCGACTCGGTGCCCGAGAATGTTGGTGCGGAGCCGGCCCCGGCCTCGTGATGACGCCGTTTTGACCGCGGCGCACCGTGGTCCGTAGACTTGCTCCTCGGTGTGCTTGCAGCGCCGGTGTGACCACGCGTCGTGCAGGTGAGCGTGGTGAAACGCTGGACAGCCACCTCGCTGGTGGGTGGAGTTCCGCTCACAGCCGAGTTTCGTTCCTACGAAGAGAGTGAGTCGCGGTGTACGCGATCGTGCGCAGTGGCGGCCAGCAGAAGAAGGTTGCGGTCGGCGACGTCATCGAGATCGACAAGGTGGCAACGGCACCGGGCGAGAGCCTCTCCCTGACGGCTGTGCTCGTCGTGGACGGTGACACCGTGACCTCCGACGTCAAGGCGCTGTCCAAGGTCGACGTGCAGGCCGAAGTCGTCGGCGCGACCAAGGGCCCAAAGATCCACATCCTCAAGTTCAAGAACAAGACGGGCTACCGCAAACGCCAGGGTCACCGTCAGCACTACACGCAGGTCAAAGTGACCGCGATCAACACGAAGTGAGCTGAGGTCCAGACATGGCACACAAGAAGGGTGCGGCTTCCACCAGGAACGGCCGCGACAGCAACGCCCAGCGCCTTGGCGTCAAGCGGTTCGGCGGTCAGTTGGTCAATGCCGGCGAGATCATCCTGCGGCAGCGAGGCACGCACTTCCATCCCGGCACGGGTGTCGGGCGCGGTGGCGACGACACGTTGTTCGCCCTCGTCGGTGGCAACGTCGAGTTCGGTACGCGACGGGGGCGCCGCGTCGTCAACATCGTCCCGTCCGCGCAGTAACCCAGTCCGGAGCTGACGGCCGGTCGACGTACGCCGGCGGCGGCCGGCTGCGAAGGGTCCCAGGAGTGCCGAGGGGTGTGCCGCGCTGTGCGGGACGCCCCTCCCCGCTTTCCACCAGGCCACTCCTACCCGGCCTATCGTCGCGCCTACCCGGCCTTCCTCCGGCGAGTTGCGGGAACTGCATGTCACTGTCGGCCTGTCGTGCTGCAATTTCCCGCAATTCGCGAAGGGGTGGGGCGGCGCCGGGGAGTATCAGCAGAGCCCGACGAGTCAGGGAAGGATCAGGTCATGGCAGTTCCCACGTTCATCGACCGGGTGATCCTGCACGCCGCTGGCGGCCGAGGTGGGCATGGGGTGGCGTCGGTGCACCGGGAGAAGTTCAAGCCGCTGGGCGGACCTGACGGCGGCAACGGCGGTCATGGCGGAGATGTCATCTTGCGCGTCGACCCCGACGTGACCACGCTCGTCGACTACCACCAGGAATCCCAGCGCCGGGCCGGCAACGGGACGCAGGGCCAAGGAGACCACCGTTTTGGCGCCAACGGCCAGTCGCTGGTCCTACCGGTGCCGGACGGCACCATCGTGTCGACGCCACAGGGTGAGGTTCTTGCCGACCTGGTCGGCGCCGGCTCCGAGCTGGTGGTGGCCGCCGGTGGCCGTGGTGGGCTCGGCAACGCCGCCCTCGCGAGCAAGAGCCGCAAGGCGCCCGGGTTCGCGCTGCTCGGCGAGGTGGGCGACGAGCGCACCATCGTGCTCGAGCTCAAGATCGTGGCCGATGTGGGGCTGGTCGGCTATCCGAGCGCCGGCAAGTCGAGCCTGGTCGCCGCCGTCTCGCGGGCCCGCCCCAAGATTGCCGACTATCCGTTCACCACCCTGCGGCCGAACCTCGGGGTCGTCACCGCAGGCGAGACGACGTACACCGTCGCCGATGTCCCCGGCCTCATCGAGGGTGCCAGTGAGGGCAAGGGTCTCGGCCATGACTTCCTGCGCCACATCGAGCGATGCGCCGCGCTGCTGCACGTCATCGACTGCGCGACCCCTGAAGCTGGCCGCGACCCGCTCAGCGACCTGGACGTGATGGAGGGTGAGCTGCGCGCGTACGGCGGCCTCGATGACCGGCCACGGCTGGTGGCGCTCA
>JACCVZ010000005.1 GCA_013697905.1 Nocardioidaceae bacterium | reverse complement strand
GCCGCAGGGTCGACCCCACCGTGGGTGGCTCCGGCGCCCACCGGTGCGCAACTGGTCGGGTACGGCGACGTGGCGGTCGCCGTGCCGAGCAGCTGGGGGCCCAAGACCGCGTGCGCAGCGGGCGTGGACGACGCCGTCATCTACGGGGATGCCGACACGCGGCGCAGCTGCGCGAGCGAGGCGGGCGTGTCGAGCGTCACGTTCGAGGCTCCCCCGGCGTACCCGCCGCTCTTCCGCAAGCCGCCCGAGGCGATCAGCGTCGTCGGCGAACACCAGGTGCTCGCCTTCGATCTCGGCAAGGCCGCGGGTCTGTACGAGCGGGTCGTTCTGGCGCCCATCTCCGGCTTCCAGATGACCGTCCGCTCTCCCGACCGAGGCGTCGTCGACGAGATCGTCGCCTCGATCCGGGGGATTCCGGTTGGCTATGCCGTCGTGCCGTTGTGCGAGGGGCACCGGGTCGGCGACGCCGTCGCTGACCTCACAGTGGTCGGTCTGCGCCCAACCATCGCGCACGCGTCCGGTGTGTCGCAGCGGTACGGTTCGCCGCCGGTGACCTTCCAGAGTCCGGCGCCAGGATCGATCGTGCTGCGAGGCACCAAGGTCAGGCTGGGCCTACCGAGCTTCTGAACGGCTTCAGCTTGGGCATGCGCCGCCATCGAGATGGTGCACGCCTTGCGCATGTGTTTGCACTCTGTCGATGTGGGTACGCCGACCCATAATGTCTCGCCGTCGAAGCTCGGCGGTGCCTTGGAGGGAGAGGTGCATGTCTGACAGGGAATCGAAGCATCCGTTGGCCAGCAGGCTTGCCGGAGGAGTGAAAGACCTTCCACGCAACACGTCGTGGCTGTTGTCCAAGGCACTGAGCCCGCTCGAGGCCACCAAGGATGCCGCAACGAGCGTGGGAAGCAACGCCACCAATGGTGTCGTCGACAAGGTCCGGCACGCCGGTGTCGCCGTCAAGGATGCCATGCCAGGGTCCGGAGACTCAGTTGAGCTGCGCTTGCAGCGCGCCCGAGCCGCGGCAGAGCGGGCTGAGGCGGCGGAAGACCGGGCTGTGCAGTCCGCCGAGGAAGCCAAGGTCAGGTCCGACTACGCCAAGGAGACTGCGGAGCGGAACAAGCAGCACCTCCGAGACGTCAAGAGCGACCAGACCAAGAAAGCGGACCAGCGGGTCGCGGAGGCCAAGCGGGCCGCCGACGCTGAGGTCGAGGAGGCGCGGCGCGAGGCACAGTCCGACGCGCAACAGGTGATCGAGCGTGAACAAGCTGAGGGAGAGCAGCGGCTCGAGGGGGCGCGTCAAGAGGCCGAGGCTGCGCAGGCCAAGGCACAGTCCGAACTCAAGGACGCGACCGAGAGTCTCGCCGAGGCACGACGCCTCGCCGACGAGGCCACCGCGGCCGCGCAGGCCGCGGCCGATGAGGCTCATCAGCAGGCCGAGCGCATCGCGGCCAACGCCGCCCGAGACGCGGACGGCGCGGACGACGTCGTGGCACAAGCGGAGCAGGTCAGGGCGCGGGCGACCTCCGCGGCAACCAGCGTGACCAAGGAAGTCAAGAAAGCAAAGGCACCTGCCGACCTCGACTCTTGTACCAAGCAGGAGTTGCTCGACCTTGCCGTCGCGCAAGGCATCGAAGGTAGGTCCGGCATGTCGAAGCAGCAGTTGGTGAAGGCACTCGAGAAGGCCTCGCGCTGAGGTTCCTTGATCTGATCTGGAGGGAAATGAGATGGGTCTGTTTCACAGGAAGAGCAAGTGGGAACGGCTGACGGAGCCGGTGTCGCGTGTCGCAACCAAGGGCGCGGCAAAGTCGGGGCTGACGGCGCTCGGTACGTTTGCGGGGGTGACACTGCTGAGCGCTGCGGTTTCGGCAGTTCGGCAGCGCATGGACAGCGAGTGAAACTCGTGAGCATCGCGATCTTCGGTGCCGGCTATGTGCTCGGCACGAAGGCAGGGCGGGAGCGGTATGAGCAGATCCTCGAAGCGGCTCAGAACGCGTCGCAGCGGCTGGAGGCGTACAGCAACGGAGGCAGCATCGCGAAGGATCGTGGGGCCCGAGCCCACGCTGCCCCGAGCGGTGATAGCGGACAGCAGTAGCAGGCTGTCCGACGGGGTCATCATCGAGACCTCGGTGCTCGCTCGGCTTCTCGGAGTCAAGCTGCTCACCCTCGAAGGCACGGTGCTGGTCTCCCCAGCGCAGGTGCGAGACGACGGCTACCAGGTTCCCGCGGCCCGCGCCGTACCGGTCGAACCGACGGGCGGCGAACCCGGGGCAGTGCCCCGTGGCATCGAGGGGGAGTCGGGTCGCAGGGACAAGCCCGGTGGAGCGGTCGGAGCCCGGCTGGGCTTGGCGGCACGCCTGCTGCGCGAGAGCACACACGACTTGCACAGCATCGAGCCCAGGCGCTGACGCAGGGTTTCGGCGCCGAACCGACGTGGGTCAGCCGTGCAGCTTCGGCAGCACGTCGCGGCCGAAGACCTCCATCCACTCGGTCTGGTTACGGCCGACGTTGTGCAGGTAGACGTGCGTGATGCCGAGGTCCAGGAAGCGTTGGATCTCGGCTCGGTGGACGTCGAGGTCGGACGAGATGACCATCCGGCCCTTGAAGTCCTCCCCGCGCACGAGCGCCGCCATCTGCTCGAAGTCGTGCGGTGAGCGAACGTCCTGCTTGGAAAACTTCATGCCGCCGTTCGGCCACTGGCTGACGGCGTTGTTGAGCGCCTCCTCGTCGGTAGGGGCCCAGGACAGGTGCAGCTGAAGCAGCTTCGGCATGATCGACGGGTCCTTGCCCTCTGACTTCGCGCCCTCGTCGAACTTGGCGAGCACACTGCTGACCTTCTGAGTGGTCGCCCCCGGAGTGATGATCCCGTCGCAGCGTGCACCGGTCTTCCTGGCGGTGATGGGACCGGCGGTGGCGATCAGGATGGGCGGCGGTCTCTCGGGCATCGTCCACAACCGGGTCTTGTGCAGCTTGAAGTAGTCACCGGCATGCTTGACGTCCTTGCCGGTGAACAGCTTCTGGATGAGCTCAACGGCCTCGAACATCATGGTGATCCGCTCCGGCGCCTCCGGCCAGTATCCACCGAACATGTGCTCGTTGAGCGCCTCACCCGAGCCCAGTCCGAGCCAGGTGCGGTCTGGGTACATGGTCTCGAGGGTGGCTGACGCCTGCGCCACGATCGCAGGGTGATGGCGAAACGTCGGGCACGTCACTCCAGGCCCGAGGTCGCCCTCTGTGCGCGCGCCGAGAGCGCTCAGAACGTTCCACACGTACGCCGCCTGCCCCTGCGCCGGCACCCACGGCTGGAAGTGGTCGGCGGCCATCGTGCCCATGAAGCCGTACTGCTCGGCGACCTCGCAGAGGTCGATCATCTCGTTGGGGCCGAACTGCTCCAACGCGGCGGCGTACCCGATCTTGACATCGCTCATGCCCCTATCCTGACGCACCATCGCTGGCGCGGCCCCAGGTAGGCTCGAGCTGACATGAGCCTCGTTGGTGACCCGTCGTTGCGACGGATGCCCTCCCTACCGGCCGAACCACGCCCCGGGGACGCCAAAGCCCTTGCCGAGGCACTGCAGCAGCACCACCGGGTCTTCACGCTGACCGGCGCGGGGTGCAGCACCGCGTCCGGGATTCCCGACTACCGCGACCGCGAGGGGAAGTGGAAACGTCAACAGCCGGTGTTGTTCCGGGCGTTCATGGGCGACCCGTTGATGCGGGCCCGCTACTGGGCCCGCAGCCTCGTGGGGTGGCGCAGCTTCGGGACGGCATCACCCAACCCCGCCCACCACGCCCTCACCGCCCTCGAGCGCTCGGGGCGGCTCGGCCTGCTCGTCACCCAGAACGTCGACGGGCTGCACCAGGCGGCCGGCTCCCGTCGGGTGATCGACCTGCACGGCCGGCTCGACCGCGTCATCTGCATGTCGTGTCGCCAAGGCTCACGACGCGCGGCGTGGCAGCGCCTGCTCGAAGACCGCAACGCGCGCTGGATAGGCGTCGATGCGCCTGTCGCCCCCGACGGCGACGCCGACCTCGAGGGCGTGAACTTCTCGAGCTTCGACGTGCCTGGGTGTCCGGCCTGCGGCGGAATCGTCAAGCCCGACGTGGTCTTCTTCGGTGAGGGTGTGCCGGTGTGGCGCCATACCCAGGCGACAGCCGCCCTGGCCAGCTCTGATGCCATGCTCGTCGCCGGCTCATCGCTGATGGTCTATTCGGGCTACCGCTATGCCGCCACAGCGGCGCGGTTAGGCAAGCCGCTCTACGCTGTGAACCTGGGGAGGACGAGGGCCGACCACCTGCTCACGATGAAGGTCTCTGCAGCGGTGGGCGCCACCCTCGACGACGTGGTCACCCGGTTGGCTCTCTCGTCGCAGAGAGCGGCATCAGCGCGGTAGAAAACCGGTCGGCAGTGTGGAAACGAGCGACTCCCGACGAAGCGTTTGTCAGGCCAGCAGGGTTCTGCACCAGAGGTCCTCCAGCCATCGGGCGTACTGCTCGGAGGTCCAGCCGCGCTGTCGCAACAGCAAGAAGTACTCGACCGAGTTGGTCGACCAGACGACGTCGGCGACGTAGTCGTCGGTCAGGTCGTCGCGGATCGCGTTAGTTTTGCGAAGATCCGAGGCGAACAACAACATGTTGGCCGCGCGGCGCTCGGTCAGGCCACGCCACACGGCGGCGCAGTCTGTATCGGTCTGCGCAGCATGACGAAGTGCTTCCTGCAAAGACGCGGTTGCCGGCAGCAGCCGCCCGAGAGCAGCGGCGTACACATGGATCTTCGCGACCGCCGTTTCCGCCGCCCGAATCTCCTGGACGTAGTCCCGCTGCTCCGCGGGCAGTGGGTCGTCTCCCCCACCGAGCACTGTGTCGATCACGGCCAGCAACAGCTGCGGCTTGCGCCCGACACTTGCGTAGATCGTGTCGACCGACACGCGAGCTCGGCGCGCGACAGCAGCCACCGTGGTCTCGGCGTACCCCTGGCGCGTGAAGAGATCCCGAGCCGCCTTGAGGATTTCGCGCCGGGTCGCGGCTGCTTGTTCTTGGCGCCGTGGCGAGAGGTAGGCACGAACCTTGACGGACTGAGGCACGGGGCCTAAGTTACCAGTATTCGTCCGAAGTGAGTTCGGACCAATAGTGGTGGAGTGATCTCATGAAGGACGAAGACGGGCGGGTCGTGTGCCGCCATCTCGACCAGGGCCCGGCGACCTGGGCCATGGGCTCCTTGTTCGAGCGACTCGTGAACGCCGAGGAGTCCGGCGGGTCTCTGGGGCTCAGCCTCGTCACGCAGCCTCCCGGAACCGCCCCTCCCCTGCACCGGCATACGCACGAGGCTGAGGCGTTCTACCTCCTGACGGGGACGATGACCTACCGCGCCGGCGACGAGTGCTTCGACCTGGTCGCTGGGAGCTTCATCTACCTGCCTAGGGGCTTGCCACACGCGTTTCGGGTCACTGGTGAGGCTCCGGTCCGCTTCCTGGGCCTCACCGTGCCCGGCGCTTTGGTGGGGCTGTACGACGAGGTCGGCGTGCCCGCTCGGGAGCGCCGACTGCCTGGTGAGGACGGCCGCCCTCTGGCCGACGAGATCGCCCGCTGGAACGAGGTAGCGCCTCGCTACGGACTCGAGGTTCTCGGCCCGCCGATGCCTGCGGTGGCCTGACCCTTCAGGGCAAGCGCTGCCGGTAGCGTCGCCGGTATGACCCAGCGACAGCCGGCACGGTTCAGGCCGGTCGACGACGCTGAGGCACAGCGCGCCAACCGTGGCGACTGGAACCGCGAGGCAGACGAGTACCAGCGCGCGCACGGCAAGTTCCTGGGGGACGCCAGCTTCATCTGGTCGCCGGAAGGTGTCGATGAGGCAGATGTGCGACTGCTCGGCGACATCGAGGGCCGGCGCGTGCTCGAGATTGGCTGCGGTGCCGGCCAGTGCGCTCGATGGCTGCGAGCTCAAGGTACCGAAGCGGTCGGGATCGACCTGTCGCACCGGCAGCTCCAGCACAGTCGACGACTGGATGGCGAGACGTCTCTCGCCGTACCGGTCGCCTGTGCCACCGCGACCGCGTTGCCCTTCAGCGACGGCAGCTTCGACCTCGCCTGCTCGGCGTTCGGCGCACTGCCTTTTATCGTCGACATCCGTACGGCTTTGCGTGAGGTCGCCCGAGTACTCCGACCGGCTGGACGGTTCGTGTTCTCCGTGGTGCATCCGATGCGGCAGGTGTTTCCCGACGACCCGTCCGAGCGCGGTCTGTGGGTCAGCCGGTCGTACTTCGACGACTCGGCCTACGTCGAGTCAGACGCCGATGGGTTCGCGACATATGTCGAGCCGGTCCACACCCTGGGCGAGTGGGTGGCTGCGATCACGGCCGCCGGCCTGCGGATCGACTCGCTCCTCGAACCCAGATGGCCGGCCGGGCATACCCGGGTCTGGGGCGCCTGGGGACCGATCCGGGGTGCTTACCTTCCCGGCACCGCGATCTTCTCGGCCTCCCTGTGCGAACTTGGCACATGACAACTGGAGAGTCCGCGGTCCCCGTGCTGGGCAAAGTCCGTGCGACCGGGATCGGGCCGTCGAGATGATGGCGATGAACGTCCTCCGTAACCCGGCTGTTCGCGCTCGAGGGCTCGATACTCGCAGGCCTCCAGACCTTGGTCTACGACACGATCGCTGGGGCAGTCTCACTCCAATCTTCTGCTGTGCCTCGGCGCTTTGCTGGTCGAGGTCGTGGCGCTCATAGCGATCGAATCCGTGACGCAACTTGTCGCCTTGGTGGCCTTGGTGGCGTTCGGCGTGGGGCTAGTGACCGGCCTCATGCCAACTGCGTCCTACCCCGACTGAGACCTCGAGCGGCACGGCCAGGTCCGCCGCCGCCGCCATCTCTCGACGGACGAGCGCCTCGAGCCCCTCGCGCTCCCCCGGCGCCACCTCGAAGACAAGCTCGTCATGCACCTGGAGCAGCGTGCGCGACGCCATTTCCTCGTCGGCCAGCGCCGCATCGACCTTCAGCATCGCGACCTTGATGATGTCGGCCGCCGATCCCTGGATCGGCGCGTTGAGCGCCATCCGCTCGGCCATCTCGCGACGCTGCCGGTTGTCGCTGGTCAGATCGGGCAGGTAGCGACGCCGACCCATGATCGTCTCGGTGAAACCGGTCCGCCGCGCCTCGTCGACGACACCGTGCAGGTAGTCACGGACCCCACCGAAGCGCTCGAAGTACTCGTCCATTAGCCCGCGCGCCTCGGTAGGTTCGATGCCGAGCTGGAGACCGAGTCCGTAGGCGGACAGGCCGTAGGCGAGCCCGTAGTTCATCGCCTTGATCTTGGACCGTTGGGCAGCAGTGATGGAGCCCGCAGCGACATCGAACACGCGCGCAGCCATCACCGAGTGGAAGTCCGCGCCGGAGTGGAAAGCGTCGATCAGACCTGCGTCCTCGGACAGGTGCGCCATGATCCGCATCTCGATCTGGCTGTAGTCGGCGGTCAGCAGCGACTCGAACCCGTCGCCGACCACGAACGCCTCCCGGATGCGACGCCCCTCCTCGGTGCGAATCGGGATGTTCTGCAGGTTGGGCTCCGTCGACGAAAGTCGACCGGTGGCCGCGATCATCTGGTTGAACGTGGTGTGGATGCGACCATCGTCGGCGATCGTCTTCAGCAGGCCTTCGACGGTCTGCCGCAGTCTGGTGACATCGCGGTGCACGAGCACGTGCTGCAGGAACGGATGCTCGGTCTTGTTGTACAGGGACTGCAGCGCGTCGGCGTCGGTGGTGTAACCGGTCTTGGTGCGCTTGGTCTTGGGCATCGCCAGCTCGTCGAACAACACGACCTGCAGCTGCTTGGGCGAGCCTAGGTTGATCTGTTTGCCGATCACCGCGTACGCCTCGTCGGCGGCCTCCTTCACCCTCGCCGCGAACTGGGACTCCAAGGACGTCAGATAGTCACCGTCGACGGCGATCCCGACGCGCTCCACCGACGCCAGCACCTGGACGAGCGGTAATTCGACCTCTGCGAGCAGCTGCGACCCGCCTCGTGCCTCGAGCTCGGTGGACAGCGCCCCGGCTAGCTCGACGACCGCATGCGCCCGCTGCATCGACTCAGTGGACATGGTGGCGTCACCCTCGAGGTCGAACGACAGCTGGTCTGTTGCCGCGGCCTCCCCTTTGAGCTCGCGATGGAGGTACCGCAAGGTGAGGTCGGCCAGGTCGTAAGACCGCTGGTCCGGATGAGAAAGGTACGCCGACAAAGCTGTATCGGCGGCGAGCCCACGAGTCGGCAACCCCCGGACGTGAAGCATCAGCAGGGCTGCCTTCGCGTCGTGCAAGGCCTTCGGGCGGTCGGTGTCGCCCAGCCACTCGGCCAGCGCGGTCTCGTCGTCGGGACCGATCGTGGTGGCGTCGATCCACGCCGCCGCCCCGGCGGGCGTGGCGAGCGACACCGCATTCACCTGTGCGACCGCTCTACTCCAGGAGCCGTCGACATGGACGCCGATGAGAGTGTCCTTCGATGCGTGCGTCTCGAGCCACGCAACGACCTCGCCATGGGCAAGCCGCGAGCCGTCAACCGAGGCGGCGTCGTCGATCTCGGGCTCGTCGGCGGACAGCGTCTGGAACAGCCGGTCACGCAGCACCCGGAACTCGAGGCCGTCGAAGATCTGGTGCACCTCGTCCCGGTCCCACGCGCGCTGCTCGAGGTCGGGTGGCGTGACGGGCAGGTCGAGGTCGCGCACCAGCTCGTTGATCCGGCGATTGCGGATGACGTCCGCCAAGTGCTCGCGCAACGAATCGCCCGCCTTGCCCGTGATCTCGTCGACGCGCGCGACGATGGCATCGAGGGTGTCGAACTGCGTGATCCACTTCGCCGCCGTCTTAGGTCCCACACCGGGGACACCAGGCAAGTTGTCACTGGTCTCACCCACCATCGCGGCGAGGTCGGGGTAGTGGACCGGCGTGACACCGTACTTGTCGAACACCGCCGCGGGCGTCATCCGGGCGAGGTCGGAGACTCCCTTGCGAGGGTAAAGAACCGTGACGTGGTCTGTGATGAGCTGGAAGGCGTCCCGGTCACCAGTGCAGATCAGCACGTCGTAACCGGCCGCCTCGGCTTGGGTGGCGAGCGTTGCGATCACATCATCGGCCTCGAAACCATCCTTCTCGACAGACACGACACGCAGCGCATCGAGGACTTCTTGGACGAGGGAAACCTGACCCTTGAACTCGTCCGGACTCTTGGAGCGGTTGGCCTTGTAATCGGCGTACTCCGCGGACCGGAAAGTCTGGCGGGAGACGTCGAACGCCACACCGATGTGAGTCGGTGCCTCGTCGCGAAGCACGTTGATGAGCATCGAGGTGAATCCGTAGACGGCATTGGTCGGTTGGCCCGTGGTCGTTGAGAAGTTCTCGACCGGCAGCGCGTAGAACGCTCGGTAGGCCAGGGAGTGACCGTCGAGCAGCAGCAGCCGCGGACGCTTGCCGGCGGTCAAGGTGGAGGAGGTCGAGTCGGGGACAGCCACAGGGCGACTTTAGTAGGCGACGCCGACACCTCCGTGGCCGCGGCAGGAAGGCTCGCTTACGCTGCCCTACGCTGAGCGGATCGACCACGAGCACGGCGGGAGAGCAGATGACGTACCCCGACAACGTGACCCGCACGTGGCCGCACATCGGCACCACCATCCATGAACGGTTGGGTATCGAGATCACGGAGGCTGCACCGGAGCGCGTGGTCGGCACCATGCCCGTCGAGGGCAACAGGCAACCCTTCGGGCTGCTGCACGGCGGTGCTTCCTGCGTGCTCGCGGAAAGCCTCGGCTCGATCGGGGCCGGACTGCACGCCCACCCCGAGCGATACGCGGTAGGCGTCGACATCAACGCCACCCACCATCGCGCCGTCCGCGACGGCGTCGTCACGGGGGTCGCGACGGCCGTCCACCTCGGACGCACTGTCGCCTGTTATGAAGTCGTGGTCTCTGACGAGGAAGGTCGCCGCGTCTGCACGGCACGCCTTACGTGTCAGCTGATTCCCGCGACAGGTTGAGATTGCGAGAGGTCGCCGACTCAGGTGGTGGCACGGGAACGACGCATCAACCGACGCGTCGCCACCACGTTCGTGGTGATCGACTTGTTGGCCGCGGAACTCAGCCGCGTGCGCAGACCCGCAACGGTGGAGGCGCGCACGACGGCAGCCTGGCCCATCCCCAGTCGAGCCAGGAAGCGGTTGGAGTCGCGGGCGCTGGCTGCCACCGAGGCGACGATGTGGGAGGAGTCCTTCTCCTCGGCCCAGTCCGCCGCAGCAGTCATGAGCGAGGTACCGACACCGCGGCGGCGGTAGTCACTCAAGACGTGCAGGTTGCCCACGTGGACGGCGTCCTGATCGTGGATCGGGGATATCGGGGCCCGGCGCAGGTGCGCGACACCCACCGGTTGCTCATCGATGACCGCGACCAGCAGGCGCTCGGACGGGTCGGTTTCCAACCGCAGGATGGCGCGGGCGGTGTGGGAGGTGGTGGTCGGTGACAGACTCGAGCGATCCGGACTGGTGACGACGTCGTTCCAGATGGCGACAAGCGCTGCCGCGTCCGACTGGGCGGCATCCCGCACGAGCACAGATCCTCGGGCCATCAGAACTCCAGTTCGGTCACTCCCCCGAGCAACGGTGTGATGCCGACAAACGCACGGTTAGGCTGCCAACTGCGGCAACGCCCGGCCCACACTACGACCGTGACGGCGCGTCGGCCACCGGAGGGCGCACATTCTCAGATTCACCGCGCTGACCCCTTGAGAGCGACAGTGAAGGAGCGGTGAGTGTTTCGCGGGATCGGCACCGTGGTGAACGTTGCAACGGTGCTCGTCGGTTCCGGGATCGGGGTTGCCATCGGACACCGGCTGCCGCAGCGCACCCGCGACGTCGTCACTGACGCGCTCGGCCTGGTCACCCTCCTCGTGGCCGCCCTGTCGGCACTTGCGGTCACCGATGTCGTGTTCAGCCAGGCGGTTGGTGAATCCGCCCCCGTGCTGATCGTGTTGGGGGCCATGCTCGTCGGTGGCATCACGGGTTCACTGCTGCGCATCGAGGACCGCTTGGAGGGCCTTGGCGGCTGGCTGCAGGACCGGCTGACCCGTGGATCGGAGTCCGTCGAGCGCCGACGCTTCATCGAAGGGTTCCTGGCCGCGTCGCTGCTCTTCTGCGTGGGGCCGCTGACCGTCTTGGGTTCGCTCTCCGACGGCCTTGGAAACGGAGCCGACCAGCTCGTCCTCAAGGCTGTCTTGGACGGTTTCGCCTCCATTGCCTTCGCCGCGTCGTTCGGCTGGGGGGTGGCGGCGTCAGCCCTCGTTGTGCTCGCTGTCCAGGGATCTTTGACTTTGCTCGGAGCAGCCGTCGGTTCCTTCCTCCCCGACGCGCACCTGGCCGCCGTCACCGCGACGGGCGGTCTGTTGCTTGTCGGCGTCAGCCTGCGTCTGCTCCAGATCAAACAAGTTCCGGTCGGCGACCTGCTGCCAGCCCTGGTCGTCGCACCGTTGCTCACCCAGCTCGTCATCGCACTGCAGTGACGTGGCGGGCGCGCAGGTGGCGAACAACGCTCGCCGCCGCCCAAGCCATGTGCCCGTCCCCCTCCGCGTCCTTTACTCGCTATGATCCGCGCAAGGCTGAGTGTGGGTCAACGCGATACAGTCCGTGCCTCGGTAGCCTCCGTGGCCCGCGATAGGAGTCATCCGTGCGAGTGCGCCTCACCGGC
>JACCVZ010000389.1 GCA_013697905.1 Nocardioidaceae bacterium | reverse complement strand
CCTTGGGGTCTAGTGATCTGGTGACCAGGAAGGTGTCCTCGGGCCTTCACAGCCCGCCGGTATCCGGCGTTCAGCGACTCGATGTTCGTTCGCTGCGCAGATGACCTTGCGGATCTCGAGGTCGTAGTCCAGGAACTCCGATGATCTCCGCCCAGGCGTTGCGCCATAGCCGGATGATCGCCGGATACCGCTGGCCCCACGTGTCGTCGAGATCGTCCAGCGCGGCGGCGGCTGCATCTGCGTTGACCGCGGTATAGATCGGCTTGAGGTCTTTGGACAGCTGGTCCCAGGACTTGCGTGAGGCGTAGCGGAAGCCGCCCCGGATGCAGCGAATGTGGCGGCCCGTCAGGCGTCGATCGCCTCGGCGTCCACCTCGTAGGCGCCCTGCACGATGAAGTCCTTGCGCGGGCCGACGTCGTTGCCCATCAGCATCTCGAAGACTTCGTCGGCACCTTCGGCGTCATCGATGGTGATCCGGCGCAGGGTTCGGCGCCGGGGGTCCATCGTTGTCTCGGCCAGCTGGTCGGCGTCCATCTCGCCGAGTCCCTTGTATCGCTGGACCGGGTCCTTCCAGCGCATTCCCCTCTTGGCGAGCTCGGCGAGTTTTCGCTGCAGCTCGTCGTCGCTGTAGGTGTAGAGGTACCTTTCCATGCCCTTCCTTGGGTTCGACAGCTCGATCCGGTGCAGAGGGGGTACGGCGGAGTACACCCGCCGCTCCACCAGCAGCTCGCGCATGTGCTTGTGGAAAAGCGTCGCGAGGAGACACCGGATGTGGGCGCCGTCGGTGTCGGCGTCGGCCATGAAGATGACCTTGCCGTAGCGCGCTTGAGCGAGGTCGAACGTGCGCCCGCTGCCGGCTCCAACCACCTGGATGATCGCGGCACACTCGGTGTTCTGCAGCATCTCGCCCGGCGACTTCTTCTGGGTGTTGAGGATCTTGCCGCGGATGGGCAGGAGTGCTTGGTACTCCGAGTCGCGCGCCAGCTTGGCGGTGCCGAGTGCGGAGTCGCCTTCGACGATGAACAGCTCACTACGGTCAACGTCGCTGCTGCGACAGTCGGCGAGCTTCGCAGGCAGGGCGCTGGACTCCAGCGCGTTCTTGCGCCGTTGGGTGTCACGCTGCTGGCGGGCGGCCACTCGGGTGCGCGCCGCGCTGACGACCTTCTCCAAGACAGCACGTGCCTGTGCCTTGTCGACCTTCTTGTTCGACGTGAGGAACGCTTTCATCTCTGCAGCGACGATCTTGGCGACGATGCGTGACGCCGCCGGTGTGCCCAGGACTTCCTTGGTCTGTCCCTCGAACTGGGGCTCCGCGAGGCGCACCGTGACCACCGCCGTCAGTCCCTCGAGGATGTCGTCCTTGACCAGGTCGGCCTCGCCGGTCTTCATCAGGCCTCGGGTCTGCCGCACGACGTCGTTGAACGTCTTCGTCAGCGCACGCTCGAAGCCAACGACGTGCGTGCCCCCCTTAGGCGTCGCGATGACGTTGACGAATGATCGCAGCTCGCTCTCGTAGCCCGTGCCCCACCGCAAGGCGACGTCGACCTCGAGCTCCCGCTCCACGTCTTGTGGCGTCATGTGCCCCGCGTCGTCGAGCAGTGGGACGGTCTCGGTGAAGTTGTCAGCGCCCTGCAACCGCAACACGTCGGTGACCTTCTCGTCGGTGGCCAAGAACTCGCAGAACTCCGCTATGCCGCCGTCGTGGCGGAAGCTCTCCTCTCGGACCTCGTCACCGCGCTCGTCACGGATCGCGATCGCCAGGCCCGGGACGATGAACGATGTCTGCCGCGCCCGGGTGATCAGCTCGTCATAGGAGAACAGCGCATCCTTGGTGAAGATCTGACGGTCCGGCCAGAACCGGACCCGGGTGCCACTCACACCCTTCTTGACGCGTCCGGCCTTCTTGAGACCTGAGCCAGCCGTGAAACCGCCGTCAGGACCGGGACGGGCGAAAGAGCCTGCCGCGCCCCGCTGGAAAGACATGGCGTGTGTCGCCGAGCTGCGGTCGACCTCGACATCGAGCCGGGCCGACAGCGCGTTGACGACGGACGCGCCCACCCCGTGCAGCCCGCCCGTGGCGACGTAGGAGCCACCACCGAACTTGCCGCCCGCGTGCAGCTTGGTGAAGATCACCTCCACCCCTGCCAGCCCGGTCTTGGGTTCGAGGTCGACGGGGATGCCGCGCCCATCGTCGCGGACCTCCGCGGACCCGTCGGCGTACAAGATCACCTGGATCGATCGACACGCGCCGGCCAAAGCCTCGTCCACACCGTTGTCGATGACCTCCCAGAGACAGTGCATGAGCCCGCGGGTGTCGGTGGAGCCGATGTACATGCCGGGGCGTTTCCGGACCGCCTCGAGGCCCTCGAGGACGAGGAGATGACGCGCGTTGTACGCCGCGTCGACGGCTGACCCACGTGGCGACACAGAACTCCTCGGACGGCGGGAAAAGCGCGGACGCTGGGGACAAGGTCCAGCGTGGGGAACGATACCGGCGGCCTCCGACGATGCCGCCCGCCCACGCCGTGGCCTACGACACGCGGTGACGATTTGGATACAGGTCCCGCGGATGGCACGGTGGAGGGTCCACGATGCGTCATATGGTTGAGAGAAGGCTCGTCTCAACAGGTGACGCCGACCGGAATCGGGAATCCCCGACCCTGGTCGGATGTTGAATGGTGATGACAGGCTTCACCACGACGACGAGAGAGGCCGTCTGTGAACACAGCAGTTGCACCCAGTCCACCGTTCACTGCCCTTGACCGCTGTGACCGCTGCGGCGCCCAGGCGTACGTGCGCGTCGAGCTCTCGACCGGTGGCGAGTTGCTCTTCTGCGCCCACCACGCTCGCGAGCACAACGACAAGCTCCAGGAAATCGCGGCCTCGATCCAGGACGAGACGGGCACCCTCGTCTCGACACCGGGCTCCCCGCACCACGACGAGTCCTGACCCACCGAGGGCGCTGCGCCCTCCACAGCAATCCGCGACGGCCACCTAAGGGTGGCCGTCGCGGTTGTCATTTCTGACAATGTTTGACCTGTGAGCACCCTCGGCCTCGCCCTCATCGGCATCGCGATTCTGATCGGCGTCGCAGGTGTAGTGGTCCCTGGCCTGCCTGGTGGCCTGCTGGTGGTGGGCGCCGTACTGGTCTGGGCAGCCGTGGAGCAGAGCGTGGGCGCCTGGGCAACCTTCGCCCTCGTCACCGGCGTAGTCGCCGTCTCCCAGGTGATCCGATACGTGGTTCCCGGTCGGCGGATGCGAGACGCCGGCGTACCGACGTCCACCCTGGTGCTCGGAGCGTTGCTCGGCGTTGTCGGGTTCTTCGTCGTCCCGGTGGTCGGGCTGTTTCTCGGCTTCGTCCTCGGTGTCTATGCCGCCGAGCGTCGCCGCATCGGCCCGACGGGCGACGCCTGGTCCTCCACCAAGCTGGCCCTCAGGGCTGTCGGGTTGTCGGTCGCCATCGAACTGGCCGGCGTCGTGCTGGCTGCCGTCACATGGTTGACGGCTGAGCTCATCTTCGTCTGACGCTCTCGCGAGCTCCTGATGGGGACCGACGTGGTGGGTGCACCTCGGTCGCGCCGGCGAGCTCAGGCGACTCATCCCCACCGGTCGAAGGCACGTTCAGATTCGACAACGGCCAGCTTGGCCACCCCCGCCATCGGGTCGAAGAATGCTCTGCGTTTCGAGCGACTCCACCGTGCAGGGAGCAGCCCGTCGCTTGGATGCGACATGCGCATGACCGTCGTGGGCAGGCAGGGTTCGTCGGTACCCCTCGGTCACTCGACGCAGAACTCGTTGCCCTCAGGGTCGTGCATCATGACGAGCTCATCACCGTCACGCACGACAGTCGCCCCGAGCTTCTGGAGTCGACGTACCTCATCCGCAACGGGTCCGGGCGCACGCAGGTCGAGGTGGAGCCGGTTCTTGGCCGTCTTGGCCTCGGGCACGGTGACGAACCACATGTTCGGCCCGCCCCAGCCGGCGGCTTCAACGAAAGCGCGATCGGGCTGTGAGTCCTCGTCGACGTTCGAGCCAAGTGCAGCGGCCCAAAACGTCGCCAACGTCAAGGCGTTTCGACAGTCCCAGGTGACCGCCTTGATATAGCTGGATGCCGTCATCGCGACCCTCTCAGCCGGGCGTCCCCGCGGGACCCGTCCGTCGTGTGAAGGGGTCGAGGTCGACGAGTGTAGTGGTCGACCAACCGCCCACCTTGCCCTGACGGGAGGTGGGCGGTGCCACGGCTAGTGCTGGTGTTCCTACGGCTGCTCGCAGTGGGTGCGCTGGTCGCCAGCGTCGAAGAGGCAGACATCGAATCCGTCACCGCCGCCTAGGACGTCCTCGGGCATTCCGTCCACTCCGTCAAGGGTGTCGTCGCCCACTCCGCCTAGGAGATGGTCGGCTCCTGCGCCACCATTGAGCCTGTCGACCCCGCTGCTGCCGTACATGTAGTCG
>JACCVZ010000352.1 GCA_013697905.1 Nocardioidaceae bacterium | reverse complement strand
CCGTCTCGGTCAGTGCGGTGGGGCTGGATCAGCGGTAAGCCGAGAACATCGTCGACATGCGCGACGACTGGTTCGGGGTGAACTGGTTGTAACAAGTGTCGTAGCTGTAGTCCATGTAGTTGTGGATCGGGTCCAGACCCGGCAGCGAGCAGGAGTCGCGGCCCCCGGGGCAGCCGTTCGTCGAGCTGCTCTGAGCCGGGGTGTCCGAGACCTCGTCGTTCGTCGCTGTGCAACCGCCCTGGAACGTGTGGTAGAGCCCGAACCAGTGCCCGGCCTCGTGGGTGGCGGTCTCACCGAGGTTGTAGTTGGCGATCGAGCCTCCTGGCAGCGAGTCGAAGTGGACCCGGATGCCGTCGATGCTGGGGTTGCTCGCGTAGTCCCACGGGAACGTCGCGATGCCGAGGTATTTGAAGTCAACCAGCCAGATGTTCAGCGCGTTCGCGCCACCCAGGCGAGTCTTAGCCCGGTAGGTCGTGCTCTGGCGGTCGGCGTGCCACGTCGAGTTGTAGTAGCGGTCGGTGCCGGCGAGGGTGAACGTGAAGCCGGTGTTGGCCGCCGTGCCGACGAGCTCCTGGCCTCCGTACGTCTTGTTCAGGACGGAGATCTGGTTGGCGATCTGGGTGTCGGTGACGTTGCCGTTGCCGTACTTGTCGGCCATCACGTGCACGTAGACCGGGACGGCGCCGCCGGCGGTGACCGCCGTCTGGCCGGAACTGGCCTTGGCGCTCAGGATCGCCTTCGTACGCTGCTCGATGGCGCGTTGCTGCTTGCGTGTCACGTCGCGGTGGTCGGCCCCGCGAACCCCGTCGGTGGACTTGGCGCCGGCTCCGATGTCGCGCGGCTCGAAGCAGTGAGCTCGGGCGCCGGAGTCTTGAGTGTGCATGGCTTGGGCGGGACTCGTGGGGAGCGCGACGATCAGCGCTGCTGCACCGAGGGCTACTGCGGCGTTCCTGCGGAAACTGCTCATCTATCGACGTCCTTGTCTGAGTGTCAGCGTGGGAACGACTCTCGCGCCCACGACTAAGAAAGCCGCGCGGGCGTCCCTTCGAACACGTTCTCGCGATCCGTACCCGATCACGGGTGCTTCATGCCAGCGAACCGGTGTCTCCGTCCAGCAGACGACGATGGGGCCGCTCGCACGCTTGGGTAGGTTAGCGAGGTTCGTTCCCGGTGGGAACTCTTCTGGCAATCTTCGGCAAGAAGAGCATCGAATCGCCGAACTCGTGCCACAGATAGTGCTCAGCCACGGCGGCCGCGTAGGCGCGCCCCACCAGGTCACGGCCCGCGACCGCCTCCAGCAGCAGCAGATGGCTGGCCTCCGGCTCGTGCAGCCCCGACGTCAGGCCAGTCACGACCCGGGCTGGCCGGTCCGGGCCGAGGACCAGGTCGGTCCAGCCGTGGGCGGCCCTCACCGACCCGTCGGCCTCCGCAGCGCTCTCGAGCGCCCGGGTGACCGTCGTCCCCACGGCGACGACTCGGCGGCCCTTGCTATGGGTCAGGTTCACCAGGTCGGCGGTGCCGGCCGGGACGTCGTACCGCTCAGGCATCGGTGGCTCGTGCTTCTCCGGGCTGGACACCCCGGTATGCAGGGTCACCGGGGCGACCACGACACCTCGAGCAAGCAGGCGGACCAGCAGCCGGTGGGTGAACGGCCGGCCGGCGCTGGCCATCTCCGCGCTTCCGGGCTCATCGGCGTACACGTTCTGCAGGTCACCGAGCGGCCAGGAGGCGTTGAGATAGCCGTAACGGACCGGCCGGCCATGGTCAGCGAGGTAGACCTGCGACCCGAGCGTCGTGCTCGGCGTCGCCTTCCACAGGCGTGCCCCGACGACGCCGGGCATCGGATACGACGCCTCGATGCTCAATGTGATGCCACCGGTGAGCTGGAGGGTCTCCCCCGGCCGGACGTCGGCGGCTGGCCCTGTGTTGTCCGGGCTTCGGACCTCGACCACCCAGCTGCCGTCGTCCAGCTCGGTGGCCACGTGCAGCGGACTCCGGACGTGCCCGGGGCGGTGGGCGTCGACCGCAGCCGGCAGCGTCGCCGACGTGTTGACCACGACGAGGTCGCCGGGACTTAGGTGGTCGCCCAAGTCTCGGAAGGTCGCGTGAACGATGCCGGCTGGTGCGGCGACGAGCAGCCGGACACCGTCGCGAGCCAGCCCTCTGCGCTCGGCGGGCGCGGTGGCCTCACTGTCCGGTGGCAGGACGAAGCGCGTGGTTGCCCCGAGCCGGGTCGCTCCCGACCTGGAGATGGCGGCCCTTGTCATGCGACGACGTCGGCGGAGACCGCCGCCAGCAGCTCGGATGCACGGTAGCGACCGCTGGGCAGGTCGTCCTCGATGAGCCGTACGACCGCCGGGACGACGCTGTCGGGAAGCGGTCGGTCGGAGATGTCCTCGCCGGGGAACGCCTGCTGCTGCATCGCGGTCTGCATGTCTCCAGGATCGAGCGCGTAGACGCGCAACTCGGGCTCCTCGGCGCCAAGGATCGCGGTGAGCTGGTCGAGGGCAGCCTTGGAGGAGCCGTAGCCGCCCCAGCCGTCGTACGGCTCGACCGCAGCATCGGAGCTGATGTTGACGATCCTTCCGTTTGACGCGCGCAGCGTCGCAAGAAGCAGCTGGGTCAATGCCAGTGGCGCCACCACGTTGACGGCGTACACCTGCTCGAACCAGTCAAGCGGGTAGTCGCCGAGGCGGGGCTGGGGACTCGGGCCGAGCAGGCTGGCGTTGTTGACGAGCAGGTCGAGCCGGTCGAGCTGGGCCACGGCGGTGAGCAGCTCGTCTCGGTGATCGGCTGCTGCCACGCTGCCGGAGATCGCGTGCACGGCGCCGGCGCCGGCTTGCTCGAGGGCTGTGACGGCGGGGCCGAGGTGGGCGCTGGTGCGCGCGTCGACGACGAGGCTCCAGCCACGGCGGGCCAGCTCGAGAGCGAGCGAGTTGCCGAGGCCTCGGGAGGCTCCGGTGATGAGTGCGACTGGCATGTCTGGTCTCCTGGGTCGTCCTGATGGTCCACCCAGCCTGCAACTTCAAGCTTACTTGAAGTCAACCCCCGCGTCGCTATCGCACCGAAACGGGGCCAGCGCTCGCCTCGTGGATTCGTCCGGCTGGCTCCCGCTGGGACACTCCGCGCTCGGTCGGACGAATCGCGAAGGCGCGCTCA
>JACCVZ010000325.1 GCA_013697905.1 Nocardioidaceae bacterium | reverse complement strand
CGAGTGGGGCGGTGCCGGTCAGACGAGCATGAGCGCGAGACACGCCACGGCAAGGGCGAGCGCACCGAGCGCCAACCAGTCCCAGGCAACCACCGCCACCGCGCCGGCCTCATCGTTCTTCTTCCCGCGACGCGCCATGTCGAGGACACGAGACGCGACATAGTCGGTGTAGCTGCCGCCGGAAGCTTCCTGGTTCGCGCGTCGGCTCAGGGTTGAGTCCTGGGCGCCACCACCGGCACCTCCGATACCGAGGAAGCTCGGCGTCCGCATCTGCATCTTGCTTGTCGTCTTGTCCGCGCGGATGATCGACCGCGCGGACCGACTCACACCGAGGCCGTGGAACTGGCGGTCCGGCGTGACCACCTGCAGCGTCTGGTTGACCTTGCACCGCTCGATCAGTGACCACGGGACACAGATGTCTCGAACCATGTTGCGCAGCACCAGCCCGCGCGCATGCACAGCGACCATCGGGCGTACGAGCGCCACCCAGCTGAGCAGGGCGACGCCGACACACCCCAGTGCCAGCTGTCGGTTGACGACCGGGTCGGAGATGGCTGCTCCGAGAGCCACCACCAGCAGCGACCCGCCCGCGGCGTAGCCGAGCATGCGCCCACCGGTCGCCGCGAACTTCTCGACGAGGGGACCGGCGTTGTCGAGCGCAGCGTTGGGCATGGGAGAAACGATAGTTGGCGGTGACGTAGAAGGCGCTTTTCGCAACCTGAATGTTGCTGGCGCAACGCTTGGCGTTCGCTCGGGTGGTCGGGTACCTCGGTGCGCCAACGGGGCGCCAGGTGGCGGAGCGCTTGACAAAGCTCACCTAAACCGGTTTAGGTGGTGCTGTGAGCCGGCTCACAATCAACGACGTCGCCCGCGCCGCGGGCGTGTCGAAGGGTGCGGTCTCGTTCGCCCTCAACAGCCGGCCAGGTGTTGCTCCCGAGACCCGTGCAAGGATCCTGAGGGTTGCTCGCGACATCGGCTGGACCCCCAGCTCACGGGCCCGGGCCTTGTCGGTGTCCAGAGCGCTTGCCGTGGGGCTCGTGATCGCCCGACCACCGGACACCTTGGGTGCCGACCCCTTCTTCCCGTCATTCATCGCCGGCCTCGAGTCGGTCCTCTCCGAGCGTGGTTACGCTCTCCTCCTGCAAGTCGTGGCCAATGATGACCGCGAGACGCCGAGCTACCGCCGGCTGGTCGACGAAGGCAGGGTCGACGGGGTGTTCCTCACCGACCTGTTCATGGATGATCCCCGGCCCGCCCTCCTCGCCGAGCTGGGCCTTCCGGCTGTGGTCATCGGACCGGCGCTCGGCGATGGGATCTGGCCCGCCGTCGGAGTCGACGACGCGCCAGGGATCATTGGTGCGGTCGAGCATCTGGTCGCGCTCGGCCATTCGCACATCGGGCACGTCGCCGGGCCCCGCGGCATGGTCCACGGTCACTCGCGACAGCAGGCCTGGTCCGGGGCGCTCCTGAGAGCCGGCCTGGCGCCAGGCCCCAGCATCGAGGCCGACTTCTCGGCTGAGTCGGGTGCCGCAGCGACGAGGCAGCTCCTCGACCTGGCTGAGCCGCCGACAGCGATCGTCTACGCCAACGACCTGATGGCGATGGCTGGGATGTCACTGGCCCAGTCCCGCGGCCTCGACGTCCCCAGGGACCTGTCGATCACCGGCTACGACGACACAGAGATCGCCGCGCACCTGCAGCCGTCGCTGACGACGGTCAGTACTGACGTCATCGAGTGGGGCCGAGCCGCAGCCAAGCGGCTGCTGGAGCTCATCGACACCCAGCCCCCCACCGACATCATGCTGCCGCCGGCGCAGCTTGTCGTCAGGAACTCGACCGGACCGGTGCGGGCTGACCTGCAGGGACGGACCAAGACAACACACCGACGGAGACAGACCACCCGGGGTGCCCGACGAATGGAGAAGCAATGAGATCGAAAGTCATGGCAGCAACGTTGTCCGTGCTGGCTCTCACATCGATGGCGGCGTGCGGGGGTGGCTCAGGAAGCTCGAGTGACGCCATCGACGCCAAGGGACCCGTCAAGGTCTGGTTGTCGAACAACCCGGAGGAGATCGCCTGGGGCAAGGCGATGGTCAAGAAGTGGAACGCCGCCAACCCCGACGAATTGGTGACCGCCCAGGAGATTCCGGCCGGGACGACCTCCGAGGAGGTCATCGGGGCAGCGATCACAGCGGGGAACGCACCGTGCCTGGTCTTCAACACCGCACCCGCCGCCGTGCCCCAGTTCGAGAAGCAGGGCGGCCTGGTTCCGCTCGACAGCTTCCAGGGCGGCGCAGCGTACGTCGAGTCACGTACCGGCTCCGCGGCCGAGCAGTACAAGTCGCCAGACGGGCAGTACTACCAGATCCCCTGGAAGTCCAACCCCGTCATGATCTTCTACAACAAGGACATCATGAAGAAGGCTGGCATCGACCCGGAGAACCCCCCGCTCGCCACCTACGACGAGTTCCTGGCCACCAGCAGCACTGTCGTCGAGAGCGGCGCGGCCAAGGCAGCCATCTGGCCGGCGCCGACCAGTGAGTTCTTCCAGTCCTGGTTCGACTTCTACCCGCTCTATGCAGCTGAGACCGGCGGCACGCAGATGATCGAGGACGACAAGGCGACCTTCGACTCTGACGCCGGCAAGCAGGTAGCAGACTTCTGGGCAACGCTGTACTCCGAGGGTCTTGCCCCGAAGGAAGCTGCCAGCGGCGACGCGTTCGCGGATGGAGACTCCGCGATGTCGGTCGTCGGCCCCTGGGCCGTCGCGGTGTACGGCGACTCGGTCGACTGGGGCGTCACCCCGGTGCCGACCTCGGCCGGGACGAGTCCCGACGAGACCTACACCTTCTCAGACGCCAAGAACATCGCAATCTACTCGGCCTGTGAGAACCAGGGCACGGCGTGGGACCTGCTCAAGTTCGCGACCAGCGAGGAGCAGGACGGAAAGCTGCTCGAGATGACCGGGCAGATGCCGCTTCGCGAGAACCTCGAATCGACATACTCCGACTACTTCAAGCAGAACCCGGACTACACGCTGTTCGCGGACCAGGCCTCGCGGACGGTCGAAGTGCCGAACGTCCCGAACTCCATCGCGATCTGGCAGGCGTTCCGTGACGAGTACTCATCGGCGGTGATCTTCGGCAAGACCCCCGTCGACGAAGCATTGACCAAGGCCGCCGACAAGGCCACCGAGCTCGCCGGGCAGTCCTGACCGGGTAGGCCCTTCCATGACGTCAGAGACCAAGGTCGTCGACAAGCCTCGTCCGGCAGTCGCGCGCAGACGGCCGGGGAGACTGCTGGGTCTCCAGCCGCTGGGTATCGTGTTCGCTGCGCCATACGCGGTGTTCCTCGCAGCCGTGTTCGCCTACCCGCTGGGGCTTGCGGTCTGGATCAGCTTCCACGACTACTTCTTCGCCGCCCCAGGGGCGCAGGTCGCCCGACCGTTCGTCGGACTCGAGAACTACAAGACGGTGCTGTCGGACCCTGCCGTACGACGATCCTTCCTCAACGTCGGCAAGTTCCTGGTGATCAACGTGCCGCTGACCGTCGTGCTGTCTCTCGTGCTTGCCAGCATGCTCAACACTGTGCTGCGGGCTCGTGCGTTCCTGCGAGTGTCCTACTACATTCCCTACGTCACGGCGAGCGTGGCACTGGTGGCCGTGTGGCTGTTCTTGTTCGGCATGGACGGCATGGTGAACCAGCTGCTCGGACCGCTTGCCCCCGACCCGTCCTGGCTGGTGAACAGCGGGCTCGCGATGCCAGTGGTCGCCCTCTTCGTCACCTGGAAGCAGCTCGGGTTCTTCATCCTGCTCTACCTTGCAGCCCTGCAGAATGTGCCGAAGGAGCTGTACGAGGCGGCATCGGTCGACGGCGCAACCTCGTACCGCGCTTTCATGAACGTCACGGTCCCCGGGGTGCGCCCGGCCACAGTCCTGGTGGTGATTCTGGCAACCATCACCGGGGCAAACCTGTTCACCGAGCCCTACCTGCTCACTAACGGCGGAGGACCCGACGGGGCGTCGACGTCGCCCGTGTTCGTGATGTACCAGAAGGGCATCGAGCAAGGCACTCCCGACGTCGCAGCAGCCATCGGCGTCATCTTGGTCATTGCTGTGCTCCTCATATCCCTGATCAACAGGCGACTGCTGGAGAGCGACTGACATGGCACTCACCGAGACCCCGACGACCGACGTGGCTGTCGCCGAACCCGAAAAGAAGCCGGGACGCAAGGCGGTCGGCCACTGGCTCAGCCTGGTGGTCCTCTTCCTTGGCGCACTGGTCTTCCTGTTCCCCTTCTACTACATGATCGTCGGATCCCTGCAGGAGGAGCCGGACACCTCGTTGCGAGGAGCCGTCCCGACCGGCGGGCTGACCCTGGACAACTACTCCCAGATCAACGAACGAGTCGACCTGGTTCGGTCATTGGTCAACTCCGGCATCTTCACCGGCGGCGTCATCCTCGGCACCGTGGTCTTCGGCATCCTGGCCGGTTATGCGTTGGCCCGCCTGCACTTCCGTGGCCGCAGCACGCTCTTCGCGGTGATGCTGCTGGTGCAGATCGTCCCTTTCCAGCTACTCATCATCCCGATCTACGTAATGATCGTGCGTACCTACGGGCTCGCGGACTCCTACCTCGGCATGATCTTGCCGTTCGCCATCAACTCCACTGCGGTGTTCGTGTTCCGCCAGTTCTTCCTCCAACTTCCAGAAGAGCTGTTCTCCGCTGCCCGCCTCGACGGTGCCAACGAGTTGAGGATTCTCTGGTCAGTGGCGCTTCCGCTGGTGAAGCCGGCAATTCTCACAGCCATCCTGCTCACCTTCATCGGGCCATGGAACGAGTTCCTCTGGCCGTTCCTGGTCACCAAGGACACCGAGCTGCAGCCACTCGCAGTGACGCTGGCGAACTACATCAGCAACGTCGCCGGTCGCGCCACGAACCCGTACGGCGCGATCCTCGCCGGAGCCGTCGTGCTCGCTGCACCCGCCGTCGCTCTGTTCGTCGCGTTCCAGAAGCACTTCACCGCATCGAACCTCGGCTCCGGAGTCAAGGGGTAGATCCCCGACCGCGAGGGCGCTCGCCATGGCAGCAAGCCTCGCCATTGGGCAACAACGACAGCCACGCACCGACCACCAGGAACGAGGAGACATGAGAAGCAGAATCGTGATGGAGCGGCAGGTACGGCGCGGAGGCCTGATGCGGAGGCTGGGCACCACTGTTGCCGCTCTCGCCGTAGTCGTGGCGACGCCACCTGCGGTCGTCGCTGCCAATGCAGTCGTCGACCAGCCCTGGGCGGCGCCGATGGCGCCGACGCCGTTGACCAACCTCGCGCACCTCGACTGGCTGGGCGCCCGAGTGAGCCCGCCGGCGCAGGCACGCCACACGACGTACCACCTGGCCGACGAGCCGAAGGTGGGAGTGCTGTGGACGTACGCCGAGCCCGACGGAAGCGGCGGCTACCGCCACGTCGGGGGCGGCACCTATGACCCTGCGACGAACACCTGGAGCCAGGGCGCCTACAACGCCGACGACATGGCCCGTGCAGCGGTCGTCTACCTGCGTCACTGGCGGTTCACCGGCTCCGCATCGAGCCGGGATGCGGCGTACGACCTCCTGCGTGGCCTGACCTACCTGCAGACATCGAGCGGGCGCAACGCTGGCAACGTGGTGCTGTGGATGCAGCCCGACGGCACCCTCAACCGCAGCGCCGAGCCCAAGGAGGAGCCGGATCCGTCCGACAGTGACGCCTCCTACTGGCTGGCCCGGACCATCTGGGCTCTCGGCGAGGGCTACGCGGCTTTCCGTGATGAGGACCCGGCATTCGCTGCGTTCCTCCGCGACCGGCTCGACCTGGGCATCGAGGCGGTCGACAGGCAGGTGCTCGACCGGTACGGCGACTACCTCAACATCGACGGCCAGCGCACCCCCGCGTGGCTGATCGTCGACGGCGCAGACGCCACGGCCGAAGCGATTCTGGGGCTCTCGGCGTACGTCGACGCCGGTGGCTCGTCACCAGCACGGGTTGCGTTGGCGCGGCTCAGCCAAGGGGTCGCCGCACTCGCCGGAGGTGATCGTCGGCATTGGCCGTTCGGGGCCATCCGGCCGTGGGCACTGTCGCGGTCGGTGTGGCACGCCTGGGGATCGCAGATGCCTGCTGCGCTGGCGCATGCGTCAGTCACGCTCGATGATGGTCGGCTTGCACGCGTAGCCGCCACCGACTCGTTCACGTTCGACCCGTGGCTGCTGACGTCGGGCGGACCAGACAACGGACGGCTGCCGACCCGAGGCGACCCTTCCCAGATCGCCTACGGCGCCGACTCGCGTCTGCAGTCGTTGATCGCGACCGCTCAGGTCACCCATCGAGACGGCGCGCGCCGGCTGGCCGGGATCGTGGCCGCCTGGTTCTTCGGCGCCAACCCGGCGGGCGAGGCGATGTACGACCAGGCGACCGGCCGGACGTACGACGGCATCTCTGCCGACGGCATCATCAATCGAAATTCGGGAGCGGAGTCCACGATTCATGGTCTGCTGTCCATGCTCGTCCTGGATCAGAACCCGGATGTCGCTGCGATCGCCAGGACCGCCTCCATCGACAGCCGCGTCGGCACCGTCACGCTGCAGGCCGAGCAGGCACAGCTGAGCGGCGACGCTCGCGCCGTGACGCCAGAGTCGCTGTGGACGGGAGAGTCATTGTTCGGCGGCACCGGCTACGCAGAGATCGGCTCGGGCGGGTCTGTCGCCTTCTCGATTCGACCCACGAAGCCTTTCTTGCTGCTGCCCGTCGTCGACCTGCAACCCGGCAGCTCGGCTGTGACGACGTTCCGCGCACATGGCCGAATCGTCGGGAGAGTGCGGTCAGGGGCGATCGGCGCACAGGGAGACTCGCCTGCACCAGGTGCACTGCTCCCGGTGACCCTGCCCGCGACGGTCCGGCAGGGAGTGACCCGGGTGTCGGCCACCACTGTGGCAACTTCAGGCGACACCGCGCGGCTTGACGCCATCATGCTCGAGCCTGTGGTGTCACGACTGGTCCTCAGTGGTGACGGGCACGCGACGGCACTCCTCTCGAACGCCTCGGCTCGGACACAGCGGACACACGTGTCGCTGGCCGGCCATGGCACTACCCGCATCGCCTCCTACGACGGCCGCGGCCGCCTTGTCAAGGTCCGATTCAGCCCTGCCCGGACGGTGCGGGTCATGGTCCCCGCAAGCGGGTTCGCGATCGTCCGCGGCTAGGCCGTGAGGTTGTCCAGAGTCCACGGCGCCGAGCCAGAACGAGGAGACATGAGCCACCGCGTTTTCCCACACGCCGAGTTCCCCCTGGGGCCGTTCCATGCCTACGAGGGCAACCCGATCATGCGACCTCAGGGCGACGCGTGGGAGTCTGCGAGTGTCTACAACCCGGCTGCAGTCGTCAAGGACGACCGGGTAGTTCTGCTCTACCGGGCGCACGCAGACGACATCGTCTCGCACGTGGGTCTCGCCGTCAGCGACGACGGGATCCAGTTCGAGCGACATCTCGAACCGGTCCTCTCACCCACCGAAGGCTACGAGCACCGCGGTTGCGAGGATCCTCGGGTCACCGAGGTCGGCGGCATCTACTACCTGACCTACACGGGCTTGAGTGACACATCCGCCCAGCTGTGCCTGGCCACGTCGACCGACCTGTACACGTGGACCAAGCATGGACCGTTGTTCCCGGACTTCAACACTTTCCTCCCCGCGGCCAACACGTCGGCCGGGCCCTGGAGCAAGGCTGGAGGAATTCTTCCGGTGCCGATCGACGGCCGGTACCTGATGTACTTCGGGGAGGGTTCCATCTGGTACGCCTGGTCCGACGACCTGATCCATTGGACCCCCGGCTCCAACGACGAGCCGATCATGAGCCCGACACCGCCGGGCACGTTCGGCTCGTACCTGGTCGAGGTGGGCCCCCCGCCGATCATCACCAATAACGGTCTGATCTTGCTGCTCCACAACGCGGCGGTGAAGAACGGCGACGGATCGGTCCACTACACCTGTGGCCAGCTGCTGTTCTCACCGAATGACCCGACCAGGATCCTTGCGCAGATGAACTACCCGTGGCTCGAGCCGCAGACCCACGAGGAAACACACGGTCTGGTCTCCAACGTGACATTCGTGGAGGGTCTGGTGTTCTTCGGTGACACCTGGTTCGCCTACTACGGGCAAAGCGACTCGACTCTGGGAGTGGCCACCTACAAGGTAGGTGACACGTACGGGATTGCCGAGAACATGCCCACACGATGACGGCGTGGCAGCCGAACTGCTCGACGAGGCCTTTGACGTGATGCTGAACCGCAACTTTGCTCAGCTTCACCCGCACCCGGGATCTGCGCCGTGGACGCCTGCGCGAGCCGCTCATGAAGGCGGGCACGGATCTCGTCGGGTGTCAGCTGCGTACGCTGCCGCTGCTCACGCACGATGATGACACCGGCTGCCGCGACACCGGCAAGGCCGGCGAGACCTAGAACCTTCCACAGGTTCATGACGAGGAGCCTTTCCGTGGATGACGCAGTGTTGAGCCTAGACGCCGCCGTCGACCTGACCCGCACCGGCGACCTGTGGCTGTTCCGCGGCTGGTCAACTGCCGAGCAGGCCATTCGTGCCGTCACCAACGCCCCGGTCAACCATGTGGGGATGGCGGTCGTGCTCGACGACCTGCCGCCGTTGATGTGGCACGCCGAGCTTGGCCGCGGGCTGCTCGACGTCTGGACCGGCACCCATCACCGCGGCGTGCAGCTGCATGACCTGCAGTCCGCGGTCGAGCAGTGGAGCCACCGATATGGGCAGCGAACGTGGTTCCGGCAGCTCGACGCCCCGGTCAATCGCCAGATGGAAGATGCGCTGCTGCGCACGATCGCGCGCACGAACGGCACCCCGTTCCCGGCGACCGCGGCGTTGGCGAGCCGCTGGTTCCTGGGCCGGCTGGGTCGACCGGCGCCGGCGGAGTCGACTTATTGCGCGGAGGTGGTCGCTGGCACGTATCAGGCGATGGGGCTGCTGGCCG
>JACCVZ010000265.1 GCA_013697905.1 Nocardioidaceae bacterium | reverse complement strand
GTTGCAGGTGCTGTCCTCGCGGCTGGTGTCGCCGACGCAGGCGCCGGCCGTCGCGGTGGCTGCGCTTGCGCATGCCGAGCTGATGACGATCGCACCGTTCGAGGGGGCGAACGGTCTGGTCGCTCGAGCGCTGGAGCGGCTGCTGCTGGTGGCCCGAGGTGTCGACCCGACGTCGATGACAGTCCCGGAAGCGGGGCACCTGGCGCTCGCCGACTCGTACCGCTCGGCACTGTCGGCGTACGCCGTCGGTGGCGCCGCCGGGCGAAACACCTGGCTGTCCCACGCGGCCGCGGCGCTGGCCGCCGGGGTCGCTGCCAGCCCGCTGCGCTGACGAGGCGAGCAGGGGATGCAGCTCGGCCGGCTACCTCGGAGGGGACGTGCGAACGGCGCCTCCCGTGGAAGGCGCCGTCGCTGGCACATGATGAACGGCTACCAAAGCGTGCAGTCTCACAAACGTCGCCGCGAGTGTTTCCCGTTGACGACTGCCCTACAAGAAGGGTGTTCGCCGCGTGGGTACCGCTGCCATGTGCTGGTCTTGAGTTGTGAGTTCCTTTGTACGCCGATCCGGCCGTCTGCGGAAGGTCCTTGGTCAAGTTTGGGCGACTTGTTCTGCGCGCTGGTGGTCGACGCGCCGTGGTTCAGGCGCGGCGGGACCGGCGAGAGGTGGCGACCACGACACCAGCGGCCGCGACTCCAGCACCCAGTGCCACTGCGGCGAGTGTGCCCCTGCGGTTCTCGAACGGCACCCGCTTGCGTAGCTCGACGGGCTTCACGAAGTCGAGCACCGGCCAGTCCTGCTCGATCGCCGCCTTGCGTAGCGCCTTGTCGGGGTTGACGGCGTAGGGATGGCCGACAAGCTCGAGCATGGGGACGTCGGTGACCGAGTCGCTGTAGGCGTACGACGACGCGAGGTCGTAGCCCTCATCCTCCGCCAGCTGCTGGATGGCCGTCGCCTTGTTGACGCCGTAGGCGTAGAAGCCGATCTCGCCGGTGTAGCGGCCTTCGTTCTGCACCATCACGGTGGCGATGACGCGGTCGGCGCCGAGCATCTCGCCGATCGGCTCGACCACCTCCGCGCCCGATGTCGACACGATCACGACGTCGCGGCCGGCGGCGTGGTGCTCCTCGATCAGGCTCACCGCCTCGTCGTACACGAGCGGGTCGACGATGTGGTGCAGCGTCTCGGCGACGATGTCCTTCACTGTTTGGACGTGCCAGCCGGTGGCCTGCTCGGAGAGGTAGCGGCGCATCCGTTCGATCTTGCCGTGGTCGGCTCCGCCGGCGAGGTAGACGAACTGTGCGTACCCGCTGCGCAGCACGGATCGGCGATTGATGAGCCCGCCCTGGTAGAAGGACCGGCTGAACGCCAACGTGCTGGATTTCGCGATGATCGTCTTGTCGAGATCGAAGAAGGCAGCGGACCTCAGGACGACAGGAGTCACGGTTCGAACTCGCCTCCTTGCCGACCGTAGCGGTAGGCCTTCCAGGGTAGACGGATTTGCTGCAGGCATTGCGAAACTCGCGCAGATGCGGGGTAGAGTGACGGTGTCTCCAGCGGCAATCCCCCCTCGTCGCTGGACAGTGAGGGACCGGTTTCCCCCGGAAATTCGTTCCCTCGTGGCAGCCTCCGGTACCCCCCCACCGGAGGCTGTCCCTTGTGTGGATGTCGTCTTCGATCTCGCGCGGCGGCTGATGGGGATCGCCACTTGTCCACAGGCATCAAGCAACGGCGCCCTGTCCACAAGGGTGACCCGGCAGTGTCGCTCGGCGAGCGGCGGGTCGAATGCTGGCGGGATGGAACCCTTGACCGGTCAACCGCTTGTCCTCACGGCCGATGAGAACCTGCTGTCGGAGCTGATGCGGCTGTGCGCCGCTGCCAACGTCGCTCCGCTCGTCGTCGCCGACCCCGGCAAGGCCCGTGCGGACTGGTGGCGGGCCTCGTGCGTCCTCGTGGGTAGCGACCGGGCCGAGGACGTCGCCGGCCTGGCGTTTCAGCGGCGTAGTGACGTCTGGCTGGTCGGGCGCGAGCCCGAGTCGTCGGCCTTGTGGCGTCTCGGTGTCAAGGTCGGAGCCGATCACGTGGTGGTGCTCCCATCGGACCAGAGCTGGCTGGTCGAGCGAATGTCCGATGCAGTCGACACGCCCTCGGGCCGAGCGCTCACGATCGGGGTTGTCGGAGGTCGCGGAGGTGCCGGGGCCTCGACGCTTGCAGCCGGGTTGGCCTTGCAGGCCGCCCGTGCCAACCGGCGGGTCCTGCTCATCGACGCCGACTCGCTCGGGGGAGGAATCGAGCTCCTCCTGGGGTGTGAAGCGGTGGAAGGTCTGCGCTGGCCTGAAGTGGCGGC